>JAJEIJ010000024.1:0-69790 GCA_022827725.1 Acidimicrobiia bacterium | reverse complement strand
CCGCATCGCCGGAATCGCCGCTGTCGTCGCCGGACGGGGCCGCATCGCCGGAATCGCCGCTGTCGTCGCCGGACGGGGCCGCATCGCCGGAATCGCCGCTGTCGTCGCCGGACGGGGCCGCATCGCCGGAATCGGCAACTGAGTCCCCTGCCCCGGGGCTGGCATCGTCGTCATTATCCCCACAGGCGGCGGTGACCAGCACGAGAGCGAGCAAGACTGCCAAAAGCCTCAAAAGTCGGCTGGATTGTTTCATCGTGTATCGACCCCCTCAGAGTCCACCCGCACATGCGGGCGTGTCAAGGGACGCACATCGCCCCACGGGGGAACGTACCAACGCCTACATCATCAGCAAAGCGGAAACTGCTGATACTCGATATCGGCTCTAGTTATTGGAAGAGGAGTTGATTTCGAGCAGTTTTTTCTCTATGCGTAGGCCAGCCTGACCTATCAATTCTCGAAACCACGCGTGACCGGGATCGTTCTGAAGTGACGGGTGCCACCAGAATGACTCAGCGAGTGGAACGACATCGAATGGACACTCGAGGAATCGGAACCGCTCAGCCGGGGCGATCTGTCGGGCCAAGCCCTCTTGGATTACGGCAATGGAATCGGTTCCCTGAACGTACAACGGCAAGGGCACGAACCCCTCCACTACGACTCTGACCCTCATGTCCACACCAAGCAATTGAAGTTGGCGAACTGGAGGTACCGGCGAGTCCTCGCGGTGAAAGGCCGTTACCCATTCCAATTCGCTTAGTTCGTCAAGTGTGACCTGTTCTCCGACCTTTGGGTTGTCGATGTCTACCAAAAGAACCCAACGATCCTCATAGGCCTTGAAGTGTGGAATGCCCTCGATGAGGCCCACAGGAAGAACAAAGCCATCCACATTCCTCACCGCCGTTGCGGCGGTGGCAATCAATTCGTCGTTCAAAGGTCGGAACCGGAGACGAGCGTGAGGGGCTGCTGACTCCAGCTCAGCCGCGATTGCACGGCCCAGCAAGAGCTGTCCGTAGTCGGACACCGCAATTGTGAACTCCCGGGTAGATCGGGCACTGTCAAAAGTTGAACGCGTCTCGTAAAGACGTCCGACGTCGGCGAGCAGGACCGCAACGCGAGTCTTGAGCTGGGCGGCCAACGGGGTCAACTCGTATCGATTTCCCACCCGGACAAGCAGCTCGTCATCGAACTGGCGGCGCAGCCGCTGAAGTGAGCCGGACAAAGCCGGTTGGCTGCGCAGAAGTCGGCCGGCGGCCCGGGTCACGCTCTGCTCACGCAACAGGGCGTCCAAAGCGATGAGAAGATTGAGGTCAAGGACGTTGAGATCGGTGGCCGGCTCATTGCCTTCGTCGGTTCTCACCGAAATCCTCCCCTATAGCTCAAACCAATGACACATATTATCAGTTTCACCTTCGCTGATGAATGCCACTTGAGTACTGTTCGCCAAGCAAAGACAAGTCAGTTTCCGCATTTGCAGGGGAATGTCGAATGGCAGCAGTTGAATCGGCCCTAGTGGTGACCGCTACCGGCCAGGCGCACGGCATCCACGACGCACTCGGCGGCCACGAGCAGTACATGACAGCACTCGAGTCGCTCCTCGCCGCCCTGTGATCACTTCGAACGACCGATGTATCGCGAATCGAGGACAACGATGACCATGCCCACCGAGCTCCCGACCAACCAGTGGTTCGTCATCGCCTCCGTCGACGAGCTCGGTGACGGCCCGCTGGCACGCACCGTGTGCGGCGAGAACGTCGTCCTGTTCCGGGACGCCGAGGGAACGCTGGCGGCGCTCGTCGACCGATGCCCTCATCGGAATTACCCCCTGTCACTCGGCCAGGTCGTCGATGGGCAGCTGCAATGCGGCTACCACGGACTGACGTTCTCGTCGTCCGGCACGTGCGTCTGGGCGCCGAACCAGTCGAGAATTCCCTCGAGCGCCTCAGTTGCGTCGTACCCCCTTTGTCAGACCGGGCCGTGGATCTGGGTGTGGATCGGGGATCCCACGCACCCAGGAGTGGCAGCGCCGCCGGTCCTTCCATGGCTCAGCGAGCCTGGCTGGGCAGTACTCCACGGTATGGAACCGATCGCCGCTCGCTACGGGCTGTTGGTCGACAACTTGCTCGATCTTTCGCACGAGACCTTCCTCCATGCCGGCTACATCGGAACCCGCGAAGTCGCAGCGACGCCGATCGAGACCGAGGTCGATGACGCGACCGGGACCGTCAGGGTCAGCCGCCGCATGGCGGCGGTCGAGTGTCCCAAGTTCTACTCCGAGACCACGGGAATGACGTCGCCGATCGATCGCTGGCAGGACATCGAATACCGCCCGATCTGCCAGTACGTCCTGCACTCTCGGATCGCACCGGCGGGAGTCGCCCCGGCCCTCGACGGCAGCGACCCCGATGCCGCTCATCTGAAGATCTTGTACGCCATCACTCCGTCCACGGCAGGAACCACCCTCGACTTCTGGGCGTTGTGTCGCAACTTCTCGGTTGACGACGAGGGGGTCGACGAGGCGATGGCCGACATGCAGCGCACGGTGGTTCTCCAGGACGTGGAAGCACTAGCGCACGTGGAACGGGTGCTCGGGCAAAGCGATGTGGTGACCGAGGTCAGCCTGAAGATCGATTCCGGTGCGCTCGCAGCTCGACGGGTCATCGGACGCCAGCTCGAAGCCGAATCATCCACAGCGAACTGATGCGCACGGTGCTCGAGCTTGGCGTCGGTGGCGCCGATGTTCTCGAAGACGGTGTTCATGTCCGCGCCCTCGGCTTCAAGGGTGAAGCTGATGACCTTCAGGCTTCCATCGAAGGGGCGAGCTCATGACAAACAACCGGCCGAACGTGTTGATGATCGTGGCCGACCAGCTACGAGCCGACGCAGTGGGCGCGTTCGGTGCCGACTTCGCCAGTACGCCGAACATCGATGCCCTGGCAGAGCGAGGGACCCGCTTCACGAATTGCTTCACCCAGCATCCCGTGTGTTCGCCGAGCCGGGCGTCGTTTCTGACCGGTTGGTATCCGCACACGCGGGGACACCGCAGCCTCACCCATCTGTTGCGCCCCGACGACCCGAATGTCTTGAAGTCGTTCAAGCAGCGTGGCTACCACGTCGTCCATGTCGGTGAGCGTGGCGACACCTGGGCACCTGGCGCCACCGAAGAGAGCTGTCACGAGTACGGCTGGGCAACGCCGCCGGACACCCCAATGATGGCCCCCAAGGGGCAGATGCATCCCGACTGGCCGATGTCGAGAGCGTTCTACATCGGCAAGGTCGACGACGAGCACGACCACGATTTCGACGAGGCGTGCACCCGAACCGCCGAGGCGTGGCTGGCCGAGCGACCTCATGACCGGCCGTGGCTGCTCTACGTGCCCATGATCTTCCCGCACTGCCCGTTCGCGGCGACTGAGCCTTGGTACTCGATGCACGACCGCGCCGCGCTGCCGCAGCGGGCGGGGCATGTGCAGTCGGGTCACGAACCGGCGTTCATGCAGAACGTTCGCGACACCTACGGGCTCGGCCGCCTCTCCGACGAGGAGTGGCGCGAGATCGCGGCGGTCTATCACGGCATGGTCTCCCGGCTCGACTCACAGGTCGGCCGCATACTCGCAGCGGCCGGCGACGACCTCGCGAGCACCGTGGTGGTCTTCTTCAGCGACCACGGCGAGTACCTGGGGGACTACGACCTGATCGAGAAGTGGCCCTCCGGCATGCACGACTGCCTCACCCGAGATCCGCTGGTGATGGCCGGACCCGGCATCGCCGAAGGACGCGCTGTCGACGCGATGGTCGAGCTGATCGACATTGTCCCCACGCTCTACGATCTCGCTGGTTTCGAGCCCGACTACACCCATTTCGGGCGCAGCCTCGTTCCGGTGCTTCGAGATCCGGACGTCGGGCACCGGGAGTACGCGTTCACCGAGGGCGGCTTCCTCGTCGAAGAACACGGCCAGCTGGAGAACCCGGGCTTTCCGTACGACCTCAAAGGCAAGGCGCAGCACGAACGACCCGAGACGGTCGGCAAGGTGGTGGCCATCCGCTCGAAGGAGTGGACCTATGTATGGCGCCTGTACGAGCCGCCAGAGCTCTACGACCGGCGCGCCGACCCTCAGGAGCTGCACAATCTCGCAGGCCAGCCCGAGCACGCCGAGCTCGAAGCGACGCTGAGCGCCGAGCTGTTGCGGTGGATGGTCGCGACCGCCGACGTGATGCCGTGGGATGACAATCCCCGATTTCCGCAGGTCGACCTGCCTCAGCCGGCGGGCTCCCGGTCGATGGAGGCAGGATGACTCGGCGCCCGAACATCGTCGTCGTCTTGACCGACGACCACGCTGGGCAGTCGATCGGGTGCTTGGGTGCCATGGGCTCGGTCTGAAGGCGCGGAACAGTCAGGACGAAGTGCGAAGACGATGTGCGATGTGGTGAGTCGGGCCGTCAACAGCATGCCGGAGCGCGAACGGGGAGAGGTGCTGGCAGCGCTTGCGGAGGATGCTGCTGCGGCCGCCTCAGCGTCGCCACGCATAGCCCCGGGGTTCGAAGCGATGGCGCCGAGCGACCGCGCCGGCGGACGAACCCGTTTAGTGACGGTCGGTGTGGCCGGTGGGCCTGTCATCAGCAATCCGAGCCGCGTCGGTGTCTGCACCGCAATCATCCATGCGGACCGCATGTATGTCGTCGATCTCGGGGTCGGCTCGCTCAACCGTTTGGCAGCACTCGGTCAGCGTGAGAACGGCGGCGATTCCAGCAACACCTTCCTGTCGCTCCGGGCACTGTTCTTCACGCACATGCACAGTGATCACTGCGTGGACTGGCCGGCCCTCTACGCCACGGGGACCATGATGGCGAACAAAGCGACCGACCCAGTTCAGGTGTTCGGTCCTGGACGCCGAGACACGCTCCCCCGAGTGTTCCCGCCGCACCGGCCCGAACCCTCGGTGATCGAGCCGGACGACCCGACGCCGGGGATCGAAGGCATGACCAGGTATCTGCGAAAGGCATTCGCGGCAGACTTCAACGATCGGGCGCGAGACAGCAACTTCAAGATTCCCGACGACTGGTTCGATGTCCACGACATCGACCACTCGCCACACTGGACGGTCGATCCGGCTGGCATCCCGCCCCGGTTGTCGGGCCCAATCGAGGTTTGGGAGGACGGCGACGTGCGCGTGACGGCGACGCTCGTCGATCACCACCCGACGGCTCCTGCATACGGCTTCCGGTTCGACACTCCTGACGGGTCGATCGTGGTCTCCGGTGACACGACGGTTTCGGAGAATCTGATCGACCTCGCGCATGGGGCGGACTACTTGGTGCACGAGGTCATCGATCCGGCCTTTGCCGACCGGCTCGCGTCGATTCTCCCGCCCGATGTCGGTCCGGCAGTGCGCGAACACCTGCTGACTGCGCACACCACCGTCGAGCAGGTTGGTCGAGACGTCGCCGAGCCGGCCAGCGTTCGCAACCTGGTGTTGTCCCACATCGTGCCGTCGACAACCCCGGCGGATGTGCTCGCCGCCGCTCAGGACGGCTACTCCGGGCGCCTGATCATCGGCGAGGACATGCTGGAACTCAGTGTCTGAAGGGTCTGACGAGGATCGTCTCGCCCTGGGAGGCGGTCTGGCCGATCTCCACCGGTGGAGCATTTCGGAGGACCGGCGGGTCTGGCGCCAGCGCCTGGCCCAGCAAGAGCTGTCCGTAGGTTGAGATCGGTGGCCGGCTCATTGCCTCCGTCGGTTCTCACCGAAATCCTCCCCTATAGCTCAAACCAATGGCACGTATTATCAGTTTCACCTTCGCTGATGAATGCCACTTGAGTACTGTTCGCCAAGCAAAGACAAGTCAGTTTTCGCATTTGCAGGGGAAAGTCGAATGGCAGCAGTTGAAACGGCCCTAGTGGTGGGCGCGGGCAGCGCAGGATGTGTCGTCGCCACAGTCCTAGCCAGAGACGGCGTCGATGTAGACATAGTGGAAATCCAGAACGACGTGACCGCACTTGGCTCAGGTATCACCATCCAAGGCAACGCATTGCGAGTGCTCCGAGAGATCGGTGCCTGGGAAGCAGCATCAGACGCCGGCTACGCATTCGACACCACCGGGATCCGCATACCCGACGGCACCCTTGTGGCGGAACTCGATGACATCAAGACTGGTGGCCCGGATCTCCCGGCGACCCTCGGAATGGAACGGAGGCACCTAGCTGAGATTCTCGTCGACACCGCGTCGGCAGCCGGCGCAACGCTGAGTTTCGGCATGACGGTAGCCAACTTCGATGACGAAGGCGCGGGGGTTGATGTGACATTCAGCGACGGGACTAACTGCCGCTACGACCTTGTAATCGGAGCCGACGGTGTCAAGTCGACGGTGCGGGACATGATCGGGATCACTACCAGGCCCGAGCCCACCGGTATGGGAATCTTCCGAGTCTTCACGAGCCGACCAGACTCGGTAGAGCGCACCGACCTCTGTTACGCGGGTCCCGCCTACATCGCCGGCTACTGCCCAACTGGTGAGGATTCCCTGTACGCATACATCGTGGAACCGATGCAAGATCGCGAAGAGATGCCGCCAGAAGACCAGCTCGCCTATATGCGCGAGCTTTCCGGGGCCTACCAAGGACCGTGGGAGGACATTCGCGAGCTGATGATCGACCCAGCGACCGTCCACTACACCTGGTTCGAGAAAATGATCCTCGAACCGCCCTGGTGGCGCGGCCGCGTAGTCCTGATCGGCGATGCTGCCCATACCTGCCCGCCGACGATTGCGCAGGGTGCCGCACAGGCCATGGAGGACGCGTTAGTCCTAGGCGAGAGTTTGCTGGCCAACAGTGATCTCGCGTCCGCGCTCGACGCATTCATGGATCGCCGTTACGACCGGGCCAAGACCGTGGTGGATGCGTCGGTGCAAGTGGGGCAGTGGATGATCGACGATGACCCCGACGCAGACATCCCCGGACTATTCATGCGAACGCTCGGCGCGCTATGCGAGCCGGCCTGACCATCTCGGAGCCGGAAGTACTTATGACAGAACGATTGATAACCCACCTCCGCCACGTCGACCTCGCGGTGTCCAACTACGCGGAGCAGCGGAATTTCTACCTCGACACCTGGGGCCTCAGCGAGGTCGCCACCGACGGCAACTTGTCCTATATGGCCGCAGAAGGCTCACCTGAACCCTTTGTCGTGCGGCTGCGGGAGGCCGACGACAAGCGGATCGACCTCATCAGCCTGGGCGCCGCAGATCGCGCCGCGGTCGACCGGCTCGCGTCCTTGCTCGGCAGCGCCAATGTTCAGCTGGTGACCGAGCCCAGGGATTTGACGACCTACGGCGGCGGGTACGGCTTCCGATTCTTCGACGGTGACGGACGCACGCTCGAGGTCTGCTGCGAAGTCGAGGAGCACGAAGCCCGCGAGATCGAGCCGATGGAGGCGATCCCGCGATCGCTGTCACACGTCGTTATCAACTCGGCCGATCCGGAGAGCACGGTCGCTTGGTACATGCAGCACCTCGGAATGGCGATCAGCGACCAGCTGACGATGCCTGGCATGGGCGACCTGATGTGGTTTCTGCGTTGCAGCCCCTGGCATCACACCTTCGCGGTCGTCCGCGGCCCGCATGCGTCTCTCCATCACCTTTCATTCGAGATGCGTGGTGTGGAGGAGAACATGATGGCGACGGGCCGGGTGATGCGGGCCGGCATCGAGCGCATCTGGGGGCCCGGCAAGCACAAGGCCGGCGACAACATGTTCAACTATTTCATCGATCCGGCTGGCAACACAATGGAGTACACGACCGAACTCGAGTTGGTGGACGAGGCCACCTGGGTACCCCACAAGTACCCGATAGTCGAGCCCATGGTCGCCGACCAATGGGGAACCGCCAACCCAATGGGCCCCGACATTGCGCAAAAGAGCCACAACGACCCGGACCGAGGGCTCTATGTCCCTCCGCCAGTCTGACAAACGCCTTTCCGAGTTTCGGCATGGTGCAGACCTCTCAGTTGCGAGATTCCCCATCGAAAGGAATTGATGGCTCCCACGCAAGTTCCCATGTCCAAGCGCTTCGAAGGTCGATCTGTTCTCGTTACGGGGGCAGGCACCGGCTTCGGTGCCGAGATTGCCGTGCGGGCCGCCCAGGAGGGGGCCCGGGTCGTCGGCGTGCACTACCGGAACTCGATGGAGGGCGCTAAGCGCACCGTTGAGCGGGTACAGGCGACAGGCAGTTCTGCGCTGCTCCTGCAAGCCGATATCTCGGATTGGAATCAGGTTCGGGCCATGGCGGAGAGGTCCTTTGCTGAGATCGAGACCGTCGACACCCTGGTCAACAACGTGGGTGATGTGGCCCGAGAGCAGATGTCCTGGCGCGATGTCACTGAAGCCTCGATCGATCACGTCATCGACGTCGATGTGAAGGGAACGATGTTCTGCATTCATGAGTTTGGTACGCGGATGCTCGAACAAGGCCACGGCAACATAGTCAACATCGGGTCGACGGTCGTGGTTCGCGGCAGCGCTCGAGCTCCGCAGTACGCCGCGGCCAAATATGCCTTGATCGGGCTCACAAAGTCCTACGCCCATGCGTTTGCCCCCACCGTCCGTATCAACACTTTCGCCCCGGGCTTCATCGAGACCGAAGCAACTCTCGGCCGAGAGGACTGGAAGAGCGGTCGAGCGGAGGAACTGCGCTCCATGACCCCCATGAACCACATCCCAGGGCCAGCCGAGATTGCTGGGGCTGCGCTGTTCCTCGCCACCGACGACGCCAACCACATTACGGGCGCGTACATGCTGGCTGATGGAGGCTTCAACATGGTGGGTGCGTAGGTGACTGGTGCCCCCGGGTCGCTAAGGGCGGTCGTGTTCGCCGTGGACGGCAGCCGTCGCGTGGGTCGTCTCGAAGGCGATACCGTCGTCGATGCGGGGCCGGCTTCCGAGCGCGGCTTCATTCCAACCACCGAGGCCTGGAACCAGCTCCGCAGTGCCGATGGCCCGAATTACCCCTTCGACAACGTGGCGCTCGACGCGCCAGTCCGACCAGCCAAAATCCTCGCCATTGGGATCAACTACCGCGACCACGCAGCAGAATCGAATAACGAGGAACCCGAAGAACCAGTTGTGTTCGCGAAATTCCCATCGTCGGTGATCGGGCACGGACAAACCATCATCGTGCCCCAAGAAGAGACCCGTCCCGACTGGGAGGGTGAGATGGGTATTGTGATCGGCCGATCGGCATACCGCGCCAACGCCGCCAGCGCACGGACAGCAATCGGAGCCATCACGGCAGTGAACGACGTCTCGGGCCGTCGGGCCCAACTCGAGACCCCCCTCAAGCAGTTCACCTTGGGCAAGAGCTTTGACACCTTCACCCCCATGGGGCCATGCCTCGTCGACTCCACCGACATTGACCTTGACGATCTCGAGGTCACAACGGTAGTGAGCGGTGTCAGGAAACAGCACTCCTCAACGAGCAAGATGATCTACTCGGCTGTCGAGCTAGTGGAATACCTCTCCCGCGGGGTGACGCTCGAGCCCGGCGACGTCATCGCCACCGGTACACCAGCGGGCGTGGGAAACCGCGAAAGCCCCCCTCGATACCTCCGCGAGGGTGACATCGTCGAAGTCTCGGTGTCACACGTGGGTACGCTGCGCAATGCGGTCAAGATGGAGTCGGAGTCATGATCGCGCGCCCGATTGAACGTTTCCGACCAGCCGAGCTCAACGAAGCCCAGCAACGCCTCTACGACGAGCTCACCACCGGCTTAAGGTCGCGCGACCCGCAGTACTTCTCGATTGTCAATGCTGACGGTGGATTGGAAGGACCTTTCAATGCCTTCCTGCTCCAACCGGCTCTTGGATCTGTCCTCCAAGCGGTTGGTGCAGCGATCCGCTACGAAACAAAGTTGACCGATCGGACCCGGGAGCTCGCCATACTCGTGGTCGCAGCCGCATGGAAATCCGAGTTCGAGCGGCACGCGCACGAGCCAATCGCACGAGCAGCGGGTGTCACAAATGCTGAGATCACCGCGATCCGTGAGGGCGACGACTCTACAGCGGTGTGGCCCGACGCAAACGACCGGACGGTGGTTCAGGCAGTGCGCTCGCTCCACGAATGTGGCGATTTCGACGACGAGCTCTACGACCGCGTCGTAGCTGCTCTCGGCCTCCCGGGGCTGTTCGAGCTGATGACCCTCGTCGGCTACTACGCCACCCTCGCCATGCAACTTAGAGTCCTCCGGGTCGCACTTCCCCAAGATTTGAATTGTTCCAATTGAAAGGCCGGAGATTCCCATGAAACTCGCAACTTTCAACAACGGAAGAGTCGGCCGCATCGAGGATGATCTAATGGTCGAACTCGAATGCGGAACTACTCGCGAGTACTTCGAGCGAGCTGGTGACGTTCCCGAGACCGGCGAACGCATCGCCATGAGCGAAGTTCGCCTTGAAGCGCCGATCGTGCCCAAGAAGTTCTTCCACACCGCGGGCAACTTCCTAGACCACCACGAGGAGCTCGCTGCCGTTGACTGGTCACATCCCGTCCACAAAGGGATCGTCTTTTTTCAAAATGTCGACGCGATCATCGGACCTGACGATGCAATCGTGTATCCCGAGGGTCTCACCAATGAGGTCGACTACGAGCTCGAACTAGCCATCATCATCGGCAAGCAAGGACGTTGGTTCAGCGCCGAGGAGGCTGTTGACCACATCGCCGGGTACATGGTGTTCAACGACATCACAGCTCGTGACATCCAGCGCCGAGAGATGGAGTCTGGAGTCTTCTCGTTCTCAAAGGCGATCGAGACGTTCTGCCCCATTGGTCCCTACATCGTCACCGCCGACGAAATCGATGACGCCCAGAACCTGGCCATGGAGCTACGCGTCAACGGAGATGTCCGTCAGAAGGGCCATACGAAACAGATGCGCATCGACATCCCCCACCTCGTCGCTTACCACTCGCCCCAGGGTTACTCAGCTGGCGACATCATCACGACGGGGACGATCTCCGGCGTCGCCGCCGTGCAGCCCAATCCCTTCGACTACTACCTCCGGCCCGGAGATCAGATCGAGGCCGAGATAGAAGCCGTTGGCATCTTGCGCAATCACGTAGTTCGGTGGAGCGCAGCACACGACACAGAGCCATACACCATGGACCTGTACGCACCGACCGACAGTTGACACACTCGACTACCAAGGAATGGAACCAAACCCATGTCCATCATCATCACTGGAGGCCAAGTATTCGACGGGACCGGATCGGCGGCGACCCCGGGTGAAATAGTCATTGATGGCGACCGGATCACCGAGGTCCGATCCGGCCACCACCCAGACCACCACGACGGCCACGAGATTGTTGATGCAACCGGCTGCACCGTCATGCCTGGGCTCGTCGAATCGCACGCTCATATCACGTTTCCGTCAGCCGTCGGCCATATAGACCCATCTTTCAATCCTCCGCTCGATGTCTCCTTCTTTGAGAAAATCGAAGGATTCCCTTCGGAACTCGCCCGCGCCGAGCGAAACGCCGGCATTCTCCTCGACGCCGGATTTACATCCGCCTACTCCGCGGGATCGCTCATTCCGATGCCCACCGAGGTTGCCCTCCGAGACAAGCTAGATGCCGGCGTCATCCCCGGCCCGCGGTTCAAGGCTTGTGCGGCAGAGCGAGATGCCGTGCCCCGAGGTCCAGTCGACAGGCCGGAGGACTGGGATAAGCCGGCAGCGCTCGCAGACTGGGTTCGGTCCCACGCTGAGCAGGGTTTCGACTCGATCAAGCTGCTCCTCAGCAATGACGACGTCTTCGTCAAAGGCGGCAGCCAGATCACCCAGTACTCTGAGGACCAGGCGAAGGCCGCTGGAGAAACTGCTCGTGAGTACGGCGTCTGGCTTGCCGCGCATTGTCAGGCCGCAGAGTCGGTGAAGCTCGCCGTCCGCCACGGCTTTCGGTCGATCTACCACTGCACATATGCAGACGAAGAGGCACTCGACATGCTCGAAGAGGCCAAAGACGAGGTGTTCGTCTCGCCGGCGCCGGGGATCATTTGGGCAAACATCCACGCCGGGGAGGAGTACGGGATCGACCGGGCTATGGCAGAGCAGATGGGCTCAGTGGCATGCCTCGACCACATGCGTGAGCTCTGTCCGAAAATGCGAGCCCGTGGCATCAGGGTGCTACCCGGTGGCGACTACGGCTTTCCAAACAACCCCATCGGCAAGAACGCACACGACCTAACCCTCTTCGTGACCGAGCTCGGCTACACGGAAACAGAGACACTGGTAGCAGCGACGAAGCTCGGTGGCGAGCTGATGGGCATGGGTGATGAGCTGGGATTGCTGGCCGAGAACTACCTGGCCGACGTGCTCGTCGTCGAAGGCGACCCCGTCGCCGACATCACCGTACTCGAGGAACCCAAGAGGATCGTGGCGATCATGCAGGGCGGCCGATTCCACAAGCAACCCGCGGCGCGCTAGCGACATGATCGCTGTCCACCATGCGATCACCTACGCGTCAGTCATGGGCTTTCGGCCGCTGGCGCTGGACCTGTACGTCCCAGAGGAGCCCCGAGCAGTCTGCGTCTACCTGCACGGCGGGGGCTGGCGCCGGGGGTCGCGGCGCGACGGGCCAGGGCACATGACCGGACCCGGTGAGGAGTTCCTCGAGAGGATGGCGGAGCGCCAGCTTGCCGTTGCTGCCTGTGACTACCGGCTAAGCGGCGAGGCCATATTTCCTGCCCAGCTCGAAGATGTGATTGCTGCGTGTCGCTTTGTCACCTCCGATCTCGGTGTTTACGGGGTCTCCGAGATTCCGCTCACGCTCTGGGGTCTGTCCTCAGGTGCCCACCTGGCCGCACTCGCTGCTCTCAACCCACGCCTCGACGTCGAGGTGGCCGCCGTAACCTGTTGGTCCGCCCCCTCAGACATTGCTCGACATCAAGATGATCTTGAAGCGCTGGGGGCCCCCGTCGACCGGGGACCGGACTCGCGTGAGGCTCAGTTGTTGGGGGGTGTGGTGGACGAGCTTCCCGATGCGGCCAGGAATGCAAGCCCCGTCCATCACATTCGAGCCACGTCGACACGCTTCGAGCTCGTGCATGGCACCAACGATGTTCATGTGCCCGTTGCGCAGAGCAAGCGCTTTGCCGCTGCGCTGGAAGAGACGGGGACATCGGCGACTTTGGTGCTGGTCGAAGGTGGCGATCACTTCTACAAGGAGATCGAACGCGATCGCTTGTCAGAACTGGTGGATACCTCGATCGACTTTCTGATCGACAACTCTTCGTGAGCGCTTTATCGGGACAGCGAATTGCAGTCGTCGGAGGGGGGCAGATAGGTGCCAGCTGGTCGGCTCTCTTCGCTCATTACGGGGCTGCCGTCACCTTGTGGGATCCGGTGACCAAAACGTACGAGATCGCAGACAAACGGATCAGGCGAGCACGGTCTCAGCTTGCCGAAATCTGCCCGGCCGTCGAGGCCGGCTCTGTCGAGTTTGCCGATGACTTTGCTGAAGCCTTGTCGGGTGCATCGCTAATCCAGGAGAACGCACCCGAATCCATCCAGACCAAAAGGCACCTGTACGAAGACATCGAGGCCGTTGTCGCCGACACGGCGATCATTGCATCGTCGACCTCATCGCTGCGGTGGAGCGACTTATCACCTGGCCTTCGAGTCTCGGACCGATTCGTCACAGCACACCCCTTCCACCCACCGCACCTCGTACCCCTCGTTGAGATATATGGAATCGACCCGTCTACCTGCGATCGAGTCGAAGCAATCTACCGAACAACAGATCGTGTCACGGTCCGGCTGAAAAAAGACGCCGTAGGGCACATCGCAAACCGATTGGCGTCTGCCCTGTACCGGGAGGCAGTTCACATCGTGGCAGAAGAGATCGCCGACGTCGAAGCCGTCGACACTGCTCTCATCAACGGACCCGGACTGCGTTGGGCTGCGGTCGGCGTCCACATCGGTTACCACTTAGGTGGGGGAGACGGTGGGTTGGCCTCCTATCTTGACGCCCTGGGGCCGAGCCAAGAGCGTCGATGGGCAGACCTCGGTAAACCAGCGCTCGACCAGTCAACAAAGGCCACTCTCGTAGCTGGCGTTCAAGCAGCAGCCGCTGGTCGCGATTTGCCAATGCTTGAGGCCGAACGCGATCGCCTTCTAATTGATTCGGCTCGCAAACGTCTCGGGCGTACCTTCGACGAATCGACCTGAAGGCCTGAACGGCTCGCCCGCTATGCCGGTTCGATGCTGAGGGGCAGGGAATCGAGCCCGCGCAGTGAATTGTTGAGGCGCGGAATGGGTTCCCCATTCGGTTCAATCAATCGCACGCGATCGCGAAGAGCTGTGAGGACGGCCTCCCCCTCCATGCGGGCGATAACCATGCCGACGCAGGTGTGAATTCCGATGCCGTAGCCCAAGTGCCCGGTAAGCCGCCGTGTGACATCGAATCTGTCGGGGTTGTTCCACCGACGTGGATCGCGGTTGGCACCTGCGAACAATATGAGCACTTTCTGATCTCCGGCGATCTCCAAATCGCCAACAGTGGTGGACCCCGTCGTCGTGCGGAAGAACCCAATGACCGGGCAATCGCGGCGTATGGTCTCCTCGAAAGCAGCGCGTGCCAGTAGAGGATTCTCACGCACGAGCAGCCACTGGTCGGGCCCCGTCGCCAGGTTGTTGAGCGCAAATGCAATTCCGCTGACCGTGGTATCGACCCCTGCCGACAGGAACGAGCGCACCAGCATCGCTCCATCATCAGGAGTCAAACCGGCCGCCTCGGCGGCATCGTGGATCGCCGCGCCTATTCCTCCTGACTGGAGCGCATCGCGTGCACATGTCGCCGTGACCCAGGCGATCGTCTCTTCTGCATTCGCCATGGCAGTGCGGAAGCGTTGGTTCTCGACACCGTTCCCGTTGAAGACCAGGGATCCGTAGTCGAGTAGCCGTTGTCGCGTCTCGTCGTTTACCTCAATCCCGAAAGCCCGCGGAAACACCTCTGTGGGAAACACCTCGGCCAAGTCTCGAACGCCATCGAATTGCCTGCGATCGATCAACTCGTCGACTATCCGGCCAGCTGCCTTAGCGAATGCGCTTTCGAGTGATCGCAGTGCCTTGGGGGTCATCGTGCCCGCTACCACCTTCCGGTTGCGAGTGTGCTCGGGAGGGTCTGCTTCGACGAGAATGCTCGGTCGGCGCCATGATTGGTCGACCGCTAGGTCGGCCAGCCCCACGCCCCGACTCGACGAGAACTTCTCGTGATTGCGCAGCGCTGTGACTACGTCGTCATGTCGAGCGATCGCCCAGATTCCGTATCGGTCGAGCCAGACCGCGTGACCGGCATCCCGGATCAAGGTCAAGTCGTCCCACGGTTCTGCGAGAAACTCGTCGCTGTACGGATCGACCCTTGATGCGGTGTGGCTGGTCATCGCCCTCCCTCCGGCGCCGACCGTATACGGATTCCCATGGCATCAGCACAACAGATGACCGTTATCAGGGGATTCAGCTGTGCCGATGAAGATGTCGCTGATACGTTGCGGCCCGAGGGGGTGACGGCCGAGATGTTCTCGTATTTTCCCGGCAATTACGTGTGGAATCTCTCCGTCTGCATCGCCTTGGAAAGCGGTGCGCAAATCGGGGAAATCGAGGAGATGTGCGCACCGCTGCGGGAGGCGGCCGCCCAAGGCGACAACCCTGGCACAGGTGACTTTCTCAAGTCTTGGGTCATCATGGCCGACAAACTGGTGGGACTCGCCGACGAGGACTCCGCTGCCGGGCATGGATTTGCGGCCGCCGACAAGTTGAACCGGGCGGCGCTCTACTACCAAATAGCCGAGCGCATGCAAGCCCAAGGCAGCACCGAGCGGGCCGCGGTGTACCAGAAGGCGCTTGACTCCTTCGCCCGTTCCGTCGAATTGGGCGGCGCAAACATGGAGCGGGTCGAGATTCCTTACCTCCACGGTACGATCCCGGCCTGGTTCCGGAGCGCTGACCGAGGAGAGGGCCCGAGGCCGACGATGGTCTACGTGAACGGACTCGACTCCACAAAGGAGATGCTCCACTGGAGCTGTCTTGGAGATCAGCTCGCCAGACGTGGCATCAATACCCTCAACATCGATCAGCCAGGCACTGGTGAGGCGCTACGTCTTCATGGCCTCTTCGCCACCCCCGCCTGCGAGTGGGGCAGCGTGGTTTACGACGCCGTCAGCGCGCGTCCCGACGTAGACAACTCTCGCATCGGGGTGGCTGGCATCTCTTTGGGCGGCTACTACGCTCCCCGCTTGCTCGTTGCCGAACCCCGGTTCTCGCTCTGTGCCATTTGGGGGGCGAACCACAATTGGGGCGAGGTCCAGCGCCGTCGTTTGGAAAACGAGGGCGAGCGCCCTGTGCCCCACTATTGGGAACACGTGCGGTGGGTGTGGGGTGCCGCCGACATAGACGAGTTCCTGGATTTGTGCTCCCAGATCACCCTCGACGGACTGCTGGACAAGGTGACCGTGCCATTCCTCGTAACCCACGGCCAGAACGACCGCCAGATCCCACTCGAGTATGCCCACCAGACGTACGACCAGCTCGTAAACAGCCCTAAGCGAGAGCTGAAGATCTTCGACGACCGAACAATGGGCGTCGAACACGTCAGCGTCGACAATATGACCTACGGCGTGCATTTCATTGCGGACTGGATTGCCGAGGTATTTGACGAGGTGCCGGGGCCGGTGTGAACGGGCAGTTCTTTGAGGGAGATGCACGATGAAACTCGCAACGTTGCCTGGTCCGAGCGAAAACGGGCGTTTGGTGGTGGTCTCGCGCGATCTAAAACACTGCGTGGCGGTCGATGACATCGCAGAAACACTGCTCGAGGCGATTAGACGGTGGGACGACGTGGCCCCGGCACTCCAGGAGCGATTTGATCAGATTGAAGCCGGTAGCGGCGACGGTTCCGCGGCGTTCAAGGCGGGCGAAGCGATGGCACCGCTACCGCGGGCGCCCCAGTGGCTCGACGGCTCAGTGTTCCAGACACACCTAGACCTCATGTCGCAGGCGCTGCACCCCGAGCGACCCAACGAGCCCAGCGACTACCCATTCATCTACCAGGGTGCGTCCGACGACCTGCGTGGCCCGACCGATGCGATCTGCGGATACCGATTCGACGAGGGCATCGACTTTGAAGGTGAATTTGGGGTGGTAGTCGATGAAGTTCCCATGCGGACCACTGCCGCCGATGCCCTCGACCACGTCAAGCTACTGGTCTTGATCAATGATGTGAGCCTGCGGGCTTACGCCGGTCGTGAAATCTCGGCTGGATTCGGCTTTCTCCAGGCGAAACCGTCCACCGCTTTCGCAGCGGTCGCGGTGACGCCAGACGAACTCGGTGGCGCATGGCGCGACGGCCGAGTGAACCTCCCATTGCGCGTCGGGCGAAGCGGCGAGTGGTTCGGCCACCCACATGGATCCGAGATGACTTTCCACTTCGGAGAGCTCATCGCCCACTCTGCTTATACCCGCCTGTTGTCTGCGGGAACGATCATTGGTTCGGGAACGGTGTCCAGCGCAGACCGCTCCGTGGGCTCAGCCTGCATCGCTGAGCGCCGCGCGATCGAGATCATCGACTCGGGGGCGCCGTCAACACAGTTCCTAGGCGATGGAGAAACCGTCCGGATGGAGGTTCTTGACGACGATGGCACTTCTATCTTCGGTGAGATTTACCAGCCTGTCGTCGTCGACGAATGACGATGCAGTGTGCCTCGGGAGTGCCGCACCCTGAGCTAGCCGAGCCCATCGGTGTATAGGCCGTCTATCAGAATGAAGGCGACTCGGCACGGTTGTTCGGTTCTGTTCATCCAGCCGTGGTTGGTGCCACGTTGTACGACGATGTCGCCTGGGTAGACGGTCGCCTCGCCCTCGTCCATCAACAGCACGACCTCGCCGGACAATACGATTCCGAAATCGATGGTCTCGGTGCGGTGGAAGGACCGGTGGCGGTCAGATTCGAGCTTGGCATCGGTCGCGCCGATGTTCTCGAACACGGCGTCCATGTCCGCCCCCTCGGCTTCGGGCGGAATGTCCAACACCCGAATGCGGACCCCGTTTGTCGGCGGCGCGAGCACCAGTCCGGGCTCTTCGGCCTCGCGTCGGTCGCGGTCGATCAACGCAGGCGTCTCGGTGGTGTGCCAAATCTCCTGGAAAACCAAGCCCTCCTCGCCAAGCGCGTCAAAGATCCGGCTTGTAGGGCCGTCGGCGACGATAATCGCAGTGCCGCCGTCGTCGTGGCCAGTGATGATTCGGCGAACAGGTCCGGTAAAGCTCATGAAACTGCCTCTCTTGGGATGAATGTGGATGAATGTGTTGGTCCGACTACCTGGAATTGAAGAGGCTCAGGCAAATCCGCGAAGTGCTGGGATTAGTCCTCGAGGTTCCTGGCCAATCGGGGAACTCTATTGGCGGAAGGTATGGGATTCGAACCCATGGTGACCCGGAGGCCACAACGGCTTTCGAGGCCGCCCCATTCGTCCGCTCTGGCAACCTTCCGCCCTTCAGGATAGTGAGCGGTGTGGGCGCCCTCCCAGCCCATAACCTGACCTTGTGATCGATGACGGCGCGCTCATGGAGCTGGCCCTGGCCGAGGCCCGCCGTGCCGCTGAGCTCGGCGAGGTGCCCATCGGCGCGGCGGTGGCCATCGACGGTGAAGTGCTGGCCGCCCGCCACAACGAGCGGTTGAGCACCAACGATCCCACCGCCCACGCCGAGATCCTGGCCCTGCGGGACGCGGCCGCGGCTCAGGGCACATCCCGGCTCGACGGGGCGGTGCTGGCCACCACGCTGGAGCCGTGTCCGATGTGTGCCGGAGCGGCGGTGATGGCCCGGGTGGGCCGGGTGGTGTTCGCCGCCGAGGACCCCAAGGCCGGGGCCTGCGGAACCCTCTACAACCTGGGGGCCGACCCCCGGCTCAACCACAGCTTCGAGGTGGTGGCCGGCGTCGGCCGAGACGAGTCCGCCGCCCTGCTCAGAGACTTCTTCGCGGAGCGCCGCTGAGCTAGCGGCGCTTCTTGGCGCGCGACTTCCTCCGCTGCTGGGCCCGGTCTGCCCCCCGGCGGCGGGGCCAGAAGAGCCAGGCGGCGAGGATCACGGCCACCGGGATGATCACTATCAGCGCGATGGTGCTGGCGCCGATGCCGCCATCGCCGCCCGACCCTTGAGCGGCCGACGGGGGGAGCCACTCGGGCGGGGCGGCGGCGGGGTCGTAGGTGAACTCGAACTCCTCGGTGGCCCAATCGCCATCGGAGTCGTCCAGCAGCTCCCAGATCACCTTGTAGCGGCCAGGCTCGGTTATCGGGTCGAAGCGGCCCCGCACCAGGTGGCCGTTCACCTCTATGGCCGTCAGAGCGCGGGTGCCGTCGGGGTATTGCAGCGCCACTCCGTTGGACTGGTGGGGCCGTATGGGCTCTCGGAACTCCATCTCCACCCGGTCGACCATTTCGCCCACCGTTTGGCCGGGGTTCGGGGCCGACCGGCGCATTTCGGCATGGGCGGCGGCGGTGTCGCTGAACACCACCAGCAGCGAGAACAAAAGGGCCAGCACGATGGCGATGGCCACCACCAGCGCCACTGCCCTCTGGGCCCTCTTGCGGGTCCGAGCCCTCATGCCGCCACACTATTTGCCGCCGAGCCCCCTACGAACAGCCGACTGTCACTGGCGGGGCGTATCGTGCAGTTTGTGCATGCGATGGGCGGCGCCCACGGCGCCATCGGCCACGATCCAACCGGGGTCAAGGGCAAGCAGATAGCCGGGCAGACGATCCGCCGGGTGGCTGGTTTTGCGCGCCCCTATCGGACCATGCTCATCGGCTTTGTGGTGGTCCTGTTGCTGGGGGCGCTGCTGTCGCTGGTGCCGCCGCTGCTGTTTCGCCAGATCATCGACGAGGCCATCGAGAACCGGGATCGGGGCCAGGTACACCTGCTGGCCGGGATCATCGTGCTGGCTGCCTTCGGCGAGGCGGCGCTGTCGTTCATCGAGCGCTACTGGTCGGCCCGCATCGGAGAGGGGCTGATCTACGACCTGCGGGTGAAGCTGTACGACCACGTGCAGCGGATGCCGATGGCGTTCTTCACCCGGGTGCAGACCGGATCGCTCATCAGCCGGATGAACAACGACGTGATCGGCGCCCAGCGGGCGTTCACCGGCACGCTGGGGTCGGTGGTGTCCAACACCATCGTTTTGGCCACAACTCTGGTGGCCATGTTCCTTTTGGAGTGGCGGCTCACGCTGATGGCACTGGCCCTGTTGCCGGTGTTCATCCTGCCCACCAAGCGGGTGGGCCGGAAGCTCCAGGCCCTCACCCGGGAGTCCATGGAGCACAACGCCTCCATGAACACGGTGATGACCGAGAAGCTCAACGTGTCGGGGGCGCTATTGGTGAAGCTGTTCGGACGCCACAACCAAGAGCGCGACGGCTTCGGCGCCACCGCCGGGCGGGTGCGCGACATCGGGGTGCGCAGCGCCATGTACGGCCGGACGTTCTTCATCGCCCTGAGCCTGGTGGGGGCGGTGGGTGCCGCCATGTTGTACTGGGTGGGGGCTCAGCTGGTGATCTCCGGGGCGATCACGGTGGGGACCCTGGCCGCCATGGGGCTGATGGTGGTGCGGATCTACACCCCGCTCACCAGCCTGACCAATGCCCGGGTGGACGTGATGACCGCGCTGGTGTCGTTCGAGCGGGTGTTCGAGGTGCTGGACACACCCAATCCCATCGCCGACCGGCCCAACGCGGTCACGCTGCAACAGCCCAAGGGGCGAATCGAGCTGGCCGATGTGACCTTCACCTATCCGCCCAGCGACGACCGGCTGGCCTCGCTGCAAACCGACACCGCCGCCCCGGAGGCCACCGGCCAACCGGTGCTGCGCCACGTGTCGGCGGTGATCGAGCCGGGGCAGTTGGTGGCGCTGGTGGGGCCTTCGGGCGCGGGCAAGACCACCTTGGCCGCGCTTTTGACCCGGCTGTACGACGTGGACGACGGCGCGGTGCTGATCGACAGGACCGATGTGCGGGATGTGGCCCAGGAATCGCTGCGGGGGTCTATAGGAGTCGTGCCCCAAGATCCCCACCTGTTCCACGAGACGGTGGCCGACAACCTGCGCTATGTGAGGCCCGACGCCACCCCGGCGGATATGGAGGCCGCCTGCCGCTCGGCCCACATCCACGATCTCATCGCCTCGCTGCCCGAGGGCTACAACACCGTGGTAGGTGAGCGGGGCTACCGGCTGTCGGGAGGCGAAAAACAACGGCTGGCCATCGCCCGGGTGCTGCTCAAGGATCCGGCCATCGTGGTGCTGGACGAGGCCACCAGCCACCTCGACAGCGAGAACGAGGCGCTGGTGCAGCAGGCATTGGGCATCGCATTGGAGGGGCGGACCGCGGTGGTGATCGCCCATCGGCTGTCCACCGTCACCAACGCCGATTTGATCTTGGTGCTCGACCGGGGAGAGCTGGTGGAGTCGGGCCGCCATGATGATCTTCTTGCGGCCGATGGGCTGTACGCCGAGCTGTACCGCACATTGGTGCGAAACGAGCAGCGGTCTCCCGCGGGGAGCGCGCTGTGAGCCTGTTCGACTCGGCCGATGCGGGGGTCGCCTCCGGACCAGCCACGTTCACCGTGGCCGAACTGGCCGAGCGCATCAAACAGGTGCTGGGCGATGCCTTCGGCGACGAGCTGTGGGTGGAGGGCGAGATCCGAAACCTGAGCCGGGCCCGCAGCGGGCACATGTATTTCAACTTGGTCGAGCCCGACCCCGACAACGGCTCCGGCAAACAGCCCGAGGCGTCAATTTCGGTGGCGCTGTTCCGGTTCAACCGCGAGCGGGTGGAAGACACGCTGCGCCGCCACGGCGGGATGGCCATGGAAGACGGGATGAAGGTCCGCATCCAGGGCAAGCTGGACTTCTGGCCTCCCCAGGGCCGTCTCCAGCTTTACATGTCAGGCATCGACCCCAACTTCACGCTGGGCGAACTGGAGGCCGAGCGGCTGCGGTTGTTGGAGAAGCTGCGCGACGAGGGCCTTTTGGCCAAGAACCAGGCCGTGCCCTTCCCGGTGGCCCCGCTGCGCATCGGGCTGGTCACCTCCAACGGGAGCGCCGCCCACCACGACTTCCACAATGAGTTGGAGAGCAGCGGCTTGGCCTGGGAGGTGGTGCTGGCCGACACCCCGGTTCAGGGGGCGGACGCTCCCCCGCTCATCGCCGCGGCCATCGCCGCGGTGGGGCGGGCCGGGGTGGATGTGATCGCGGTGGTGAGAGGGGGCGGGGCCCGCACTGATCTGGTGGCCTTTGACATCGAGGTGGTGGCCCGAGCCGTCGCCGACGCTCCCGTGCCGGTAGTAACCGGGGTGGGCCATGAGATCGACCGGACCATCATCGACGAGGTGGCCCACGAGGCCCAGAAGACGCCTACGGCGGCGGCGGTGTTCATCGTGGGTGCCGCTCGGGCCCATTTGGAGGCAACTGAGCTGGCCTGGGTGGCAATTGCCGAGTGGGCCCAACGGCTTGCTGAAGACGCCGACCGGCGACTGATGACGGTGAGCCAGACCACCGCCCGAGCCGCCGAGAGCCATCTGCACCGGGCCAGCAGCCGATTGGAAGGCCGAGCCGGGCGGATCCGAGAGCTGGCTGAGACCCGGACCAGAAGCGAGACCCGCAAAGTGGATGACTGTGCGGGAACCATGCGCCACCGGGCCGCCGCCGCCATCGCCTATGGGGGGCGCTTGCTGGAGCAGAAGAAGTCGGGGGTGGCGGCCCAGGCCCTGCGGACGCCGAGAGCCGCGGCCAAGGAGCTGGCCAACCTGGAAAGCCGGGTGCGTTTGCTCGATCCTCGGAAAATCTTGGCCCGTGGTTGGTCGATAACCCGCCATAGCGGCAAAGTTGTGCGCGACCCGGCGGTGCTGGCCGCCGGTGATGAGCTGGTAACCACCGTGGCCGAGGGCGAGCTGCACAGCACCGTGTCTGAGAAGCAATGAGGAGAACGAGAAGATGAGCACACAAGAGATCGGCTACGCCGACGCCCTGAGCGAGCTGCAACAGATCCTCAGCGAGCTGGAAGCTGAGGACATAGACATCGACGTGCTGGCGGTGAAGGTGGAGCGGGCCGCCGAGCTGATCCGGGTGTGCCGGGGGCGGATCAACGACGCCGAGGTGCGGGTGAAGGAGATCGTGGCCGGAATGGACAGTGAAGAGGGCGAGTCGTCCGAATAATGCCCATTGAGAAACTCGAAACGGTCGACGCCTTCATCGTCTTCGATCTGGCCGACGCGCCCGAGTCGGTGGGCATCGTCCGATCGGCCCGCAAGATCCTGCCCGGCGGGGCCAGCGACCTAGCCCGGTCGATGACCTACGCCTTCGCCACCTTCGAGATGCGCCGCAGCGGGGCTTCGGCGGGGATCAACGCCCTCGACGACGACCGGGCCGACGCGGTGGCCAAATTCACCGCCGAGATTGCCCCCATGGTGGGTTCGGGCCGATTCCTGCCCGAACCGGGCACCCGGGTGCCTCGGGCGGCGCTGGAGTCATTGGCCGATGCCGATCCCCGAGCGGCGGTGGGCGATGTAGCCGACCAAGCAGCCGTCGCCGGAGTAGTGGCCGCTGCCGCTCAGGCCAGCGGCGGGTTGGACGGCCGCACCGTGGCCATCGAGGGCTCGGGACCGATCTGCGATGCCCTTAAAGCCGCCGTTGAGGAGCGGGGCGGAACGATGGTGGAAATGAACGGCCAAGCCGACGTGCTGTTCGCCGGCTCCAAGATGGGTGCGATTGATCACACCGTCGCCGAGAGCTTGGACGTGGGCACCCTGGTCCCCTACGGACCGATCCCGGTAACCGCCCGGGCCCTGGCCATGCTCAGTCGAGCCGGCACCACCGTGGTCCCCGACTTCATCGCCACCGCCGGCTCCCTGTTCGCCTGGTGGCCCACCGGAGACCCCACCCCCGAGGCCATCGCCGCCGACGCCGCCGCCAAGATCACCGCTTCCTTAGAGGAGATCTCCGACCACCCCGACGGCCTCTTCCTCGCCGCCGCCTACCGGGCCGAGACCTTCCTCGCCACCTGGCAAGACACTCTTCCCTTCGGACGCCCCCTGGCGTCGTAGCGCAGCAATTGAAGCGGCGGCTTAGCCGCTGCGGGGGACCTGGTTGAAGGGGAGGTCGCGGTCGGCGGCGGGTTCGCGGGGCATGCCGAGGATGCGCTCGCTGATGATGTTGCGGGCCATCTCGGTGGTGCCGCCACCGATGCAGGCCTGCTGGCGCTGCACGTACTCCGTGCCGAATGCGCCGGTGTCCTCGCCCTGGTTCCACACCAGGGCGCGGTCGCCCTGCACCTCCATGGCCACCGTCTGGCGCTCAGTCCGAGAAAGTCCGTGGAACAGACGCACTAGCGATCCGGCCGGGGCGGGCAAAAAGCCGCCCTCGATGCCCTTCACCACCCGGGCCGACAGCAGTTCCTCCACTCGGCTGAGCGCTTCCATATGCCCCAGCCGCTGACGGTGGCGGCCAATGTCGGCGCCGCCGTGGTCCCGGGCGATGGCGGCCAAATCCTCCACCCCGTCGGCCGTCCGGTTCCTGTGCCGGCCCTGGGTATAGGGGGAGGCGTTGCCTACCGCGGCCCGCTCGTGGAACAGCAACCGGCTGGCCACCGTCCATCCGTCGTCCACCTCGCCCACCACGTTCTCGGCGGGGATGACCACGTCGTTGAAGAACTCCTGGCAGAACTCCTCGCTGCGGTCCACCATCTGGATGGGGTGGATCTCGATGCCGGGATGGTGGATGGGGACGATGAACATGGTCAGCCCCCGATGCTTGGGCACCTCCCAGTTGGTGCGGGCCAGCATGAGGGCGTAGTCGGAGCGCTGGGCGAACGTACTCCAGATCTTGGACCCGTTGATTATGAACTCCTCGCCGTCCCGGTCGGCCCGGGTCAGGGCGCCGGCCATGTCGGAGCCCCCGCTGGGCTCGGAAATGAACTGCACCCACAGCTCGTCGCCACGGATCCACGCCGGGATGTAGCGCTGCTTCTGCTCCTCGGTGCCGAACTCCAAGATTACCGGCCCGCAGATCGACAGGGTGGGCACGCTGAACAAGATGGGCATGTCGAAGTCCATGCTCACGTCGTCGATGATCTTCTGGTGGGCGGCAGTCAAGCTCTGGCCGCCGTACTCCTTGGGGTAGCACACCGCGGCGTACCCCCCGTCGGACAGCCGCCGCTGAAGCTCCCGATTGCGGCTGCTCCTCTCGTCATCGTCTTGGGTGGGGTGCCAAGGATTGACCGGGTCGCGCCGGGGCATGTTCTCGTTCATCCACGCCTCCACCTCCTCCCGGTATCGGGCCAGTTCGGCGGGATCGGTTTCGGCATACACGAAGTCGTCCATCGGTCCCCCTAGTACCCCATCATCTCGGAAAGACATACCCGGTGGTCGCCCGGCGTTCCGAACAACCCCCGGTTCACGGTGGCCCGCCGCAGATACAGGTGCAGGTCGTGCTCGTAGGTGACCCCGATGCCGCCGTGCATCTGCACGCAGTCGTGCATGAGCTCCACCGAGTGGTCGCCCACGTACGACTTGGCCACGCTCACCATGCGAGCCTCGTCCTCTCCATCGGCCAGCGCGTCGGCCGCCCCGTCCACCGCCGCCTGGGAGGCCTCCGACCACAGCTTCATGTCGGCGAAGCGGTGCTTGAGGGCCTGGTACGACGCCAGGGGCCGCCCGAAGGAATAGCGGTCGAAGGCGTACTGCACGGTGAACTCCAGCACCCTGGCCGCCGATCCGGCGTTGTCGGCACACTGGAGCACCGTCATCACCTGGCGCTGACGCTCCACATCGGCCTCGGTGGCGGCGCCCGGCTGGCCGACCAGGGCATCAGGCCCGACGGCCACCCCGTCGAGGCGCACCTCGGCGAAGCGCCGGCCCAAGTCCAGTGATTCCTGGGGGGTGATGGTCATTCCGTCGGTTTCGGAAGGCAGCAGGAACTGGGCCAAGCCGTCAGGGGTTCGAGCGGTGACCAGCAGGTGGTGGGCCTGCGCGCCGGCCTCCACCGCAGTCTTGGCGCCGGTGAGTACATAGCCACCGTTGGCGGGCGCGGCCTCGGCGGCCACATGGCTGGCAGTCCAGTCTCCGCCGGGCTCGCAGAACGCCCACCCCAGCACCACCTCGCCGGCCACAACCCCCTCCAGGAGCGCCTGCTGGTCGGGTGAGCCCGACCGGCCCAGGGTGTCGGCCACCACGTTGGTGGGCATGAACGGCCCGGGTGTGACTCCCCGGCCCATCTCGTCGGCCACAATCGTGAGGTCCACGATCGGGCGTCCGGAGATGCTCCCGCCGCCCATCGACTCGGGCACCATCAGCGACGTCCAGCCCAACTCGGCCGCCGACTGCCACCAACTCGGCGGGCAGCCGTCGGGGAGGTCGTGCCACTCCCGCACCACGCTGATCGGAACCTCGGCCTCGATAAATCGTCGTGCGGTCTCCCGGAAGAACTCCTGATCGTCGCTCAGATCGAAACGCACCGGGGCAATTCCACCACGACAGCGCCAGCCGGTCACATTGAGCGGCCTATTGGATCGTTCCCCCAACAGGGAGGCCGGTACGATTGAGAGGTCCGGGGCTGTAGCTCAGCTGGCTAGAGCACCTGCTTTGCAAGCAGGGGGTCGTGGGTTCGAGTCCCATCAGCTCCACCCATGGCGATGACGTCCAAAATGCCCTCGGCGGCCCTCGACAGCTATCACACTGAGGGTTTCTTCATTTTGGACGGTTTCTCCCCGCCCGAAGTGGGCCACAAGATGCTCGATGACGTGATCGGCGTGGTGCGCAAGGTGGACGAGTCGGGTATCACCCCAGAGGGGATGTTTATCGCCCCCGAGTCCCAGGGAAACCTGAGCGGCGACCGCCCGGAAGACACCGTATCGAAGGTGTTCACCCTCCACGACCGGCCGGCGTTCTTGTCGTTCCTTCACGACGAGCAGATCGCCGGAATGCTGAACGACCTGATCGGCCCCAACGTGGACTGTTTCTTGTCGCAGTTCATCTTCAAGAACCCCGGTGCATGGGGCCAGCCCTGGCACCAGGACAGCTACTACTTCCCCTTCGACCCGCCTCGGCCCATCGTGGGGCTGTGGCTGGCGGTGACCGAGGCCACCCTGGAGAACGGCTGCCTACACATCCTGCCCGGAAGCCACGTCGAACCGGTCCACGAACACGTCCCCGACCGGCGGCCCAACGCCAACCTGGGCTATGTGGAGATCGTCGACCACGACATGGAAGACCGACAGGCGGTCACAATGCGGCCCGGCGACCTGCTGGTGTTCGACAGCCACCTGATGCACTGCTCCACCGACAACGTGTCCGACGGAATCCGCGCCGCCATGGTGTACCACTGCTGCGCGGCCGGCACCGAAGACCTCGGCTTCGAGCAGTTCGACGGCTTCAAGAACCCCATGCATCGTTTCGCCCCCCTGCTGCGCGATGGCCAGTTGGTGGGCTAGCCCCGCAGGGCGCACCCCAGAATCAGCCGCGTAGGCTGCCGCCATGGCCACGCCGACTGCCACCGTTCTGGTTGATCCCCGGCGGACGACGGGGGTGGTTGACGACCGGGTGTACGGGCAGTTCTTGGAGAACATGGGGCGGGCGATCTATGGCGGGGTGTTCGAGCCGGGGTCGGCGCTGGCTGATGCCGAGGGGTATCGCACCGACGTGGTGGGCGCGGCCCGAGAGCTGGCCCCGCCGGTGCTGCGGTGGCCGGGCGGGAACTTCGCCTCGGGCTATCACTGGTGCGACGGCATCGGGCCCCCCGACGAGCGGCCCGCCCGGTTTGATCTGGCCTGGTCGATGCTGGAGCCCAACCGGTTCGGCACCGAGGAGTTCTTGGCCTACGCCCGCCTGCTGGGATCGACCACTTACCTCAACCTGAACGCCTCTACTGGGACCATCGATGAGGCCCTGGAGTGGCTTGCCTACTGCAACAGCGACCTGCCCGTTCCCGAGGTGGCGTTGCGCCAAGCCGGGCCCCATCCCAACCGCCACGATGTGCCCATCTGGGGCATCGGCAACGAGAACTTCGGGTGGTGGCAGCACCTGCACACCACCGCCGAGACCCACGCCGAGCTGACCCGGGAGTGGGGCAAGCTGCTGCGGTGGGCCGACAACAACATCTCGCTGGTGGGAGTGGGCGCCGACGACCCCGACTGGAATTGGACGATGCTCAACGAGGCCGGCGCGGTGCTCGACTGGCTGTCGCTGCACTTCTACTGGAACGAGCTCGACTACGAGGGCACCCTGGCCGGACCGATCGCATCAGAGGCCGAGATCTGCGACACCTGGGGACTCATCGGGGCGGCCAAGCGGCGGCGCAAACTGCACCACGACCTGCGCATCTGCATCGACGAGTGGGGGGTGTGGCCCGAGCCCTACCTGTCGATGGCCCACCAGCCCGAGGTGATCAACCGGCGGCTGCGGGCCGAAGTCGGCCCGCCAGTACACACCGAGCCCGCCCCCATGATCGAATACCACTTCGACCTCAAAGACGCCCTGGCCCACGCCACCTGGCTGCATGTGCTGTGGCGCCATCCCGACAAGGTGTCGCTGGCCACCCAGGCACAGATGGTGAACGTGCTGGGACCGATCTTCACCACCCCCGACGGCATCGTGCGCCAGACCACGTTCCACCCCCTGGCGGTGGCCCGCCGCAGTGCTCAGGGCACCGGATTGGACGTCGAGGTGATCACCGAGGCGGGGCTCGAAGCAGCCATCGCTCCGGGCGGCGGGCTTTCGGCGCTGGATGCGGCGGGCACCCTCGACCCCGATTCAGGCCAAGCCCACCTCTCGCTGGTCAATCGGCTGCCCGACGACGAACTGCTGGTGAACCTTGACGGGATCGGCGGCCCGGCCCAGCGCATCACCCTGTGGGCCGACGACCCGGCTGCCAACAACACCCCCGAAGACCCCAACCGGGTGGTGCCCAGCGAAGACCAAATCGAAATCGACAGACCGCTAGTGATGCCGCCCCACAGCCACGTCACCCTGGTGTTCCCCGGCTCATCATGAGCAGCACCTACACTCCCCACCCCTGGAACCAGGACTTCGCCTGGCAGCCGGCCACCTCGACGCCCGCCACCCTCACCTCCGAGCAGACCGAGGCGTTCAATCGCCAGGGGTTCTTCGTGATGGACAACCTGCTCGACGAGGACACGATCGCCGGCATCACCGAGGAGATCGACGCCATTGAGGCTGAGACCGAGGCCGGGCTGCGCTCCATCGAGGGCGAGCGGCTGATGATCGCCGAGGCCGGGGCCATCACGTTCACCCCCCATCTGGTGGGCCGCTCCAACACCTTGCGGCAGGTGGCCGCCGACCCCCGCATCGGCGCGGTGTGCCTCGACCTCGTCGGCCCAAACGTGAACCTGTACTGGGACCAGGCCGTCTACAAGAAGCCGGAGAAGCCCCGCCGGTTCCCCTGGCACCAGGACAACGGCTACACCTTCATCGAGCCCCAGCAGTACCTCACGGTGTGGCTGGCCCTCAACGACGCCACCGTCGACAACGGCTGCCCCTGGGTGGCGCCCGGCGTCCACCTCCACGGGACGCTGGCCCACACCTACGTCGATCCCCTGGGCTTCGAGTGCTTCGAGCAGTGCGATAACCCGGTGGCCGCTCCTGTTCCCGCCGGGGGTGCCGTGGTGTTCTCTTCGCTCACCCCGCACCTCACCGGCCCCAACACCACCGACGGGGTCCGCAAGTCATACATCCTCCAATACGCCCCCGCCGGAGCTGAGCTGCTCACCGGCGATCCGGCGGCCGGGCCGACCACCGGCCGAGTGCCCTGCGATGATCCCAGCCGGCAATATCCGGTTGCCCGCTCAGGGAGACCGGTAATTCCTGATCGAATATGATCCCCTGAGCCGAGACAGCGGTCATTGGGCTGCTGCGGTGACGAGCGTTTACCCAAAACTGAGGGGAAATTCGATGTTGACCAAGAAGATGCGCTGGCTGATCGCGATGCTCATGGCCCTTGCCATGATCGCCGCGGCCTGCGGCGGCAACGATGACGAAGGCGATGCCGACGCTCCAGCCCCCGCTCCGGCCACCGAGGCCTCCGCCGAGCCCGAGCCAGAACCCGAAGCCCCCGAAGAGGCCGCCCCGGCCGAGCCCGAACCCGAACCCGAGGCCCCCGAAGAGGTCCCGGAGGAAGAGCCCGAGTTCCAGCCGGCGCCCACTGAGGAGCCGGAGCCGGAGATCGAATTGACCGCCACGTGGCGAGGGGTCACCGCCGACACCATCACCATCGGCGTCACCCATCTGGACATCGAACAACTGGTTGAGCTCGGCTTCTCCCCGGCCACTTGGGGCGACCAAGAGCTGGTGATCCGAGCGCTGGCCGATGACATCAACGAGCGGGGCGGCATCAACGGCCGCCGAGTCGAAGTCCTCGTGGACAAGTACAACCCCATTGGCACCACCGAAGCCGAGGCGGCCTGTCTGCGGCTGACCGAGGACAACGAGGTATTCGCGGTGCTGTTCGGGTTCCTCGGCCCTGCCGAAGTGGCCAACACCTGCATCGTCGGCACGCAAGAAACGGTGCTGGTAGGGGGAACCATTACCGCAGATCGTCTAGCGGAGGCTCGGGCGCCCTGGGTCAACGAGCGGGTGACGCGCGAGGTCAGCACCGGTGCCCTGTTCACCTTGCTCGAAGCGGAGGGAATGCTCCAGGGAAGATCGATCGCGGTAGTCGCCGACCTTTCTGCGGCCCCGCAACTCGAGGAAGTGGCCGGCCTGCTAAGGGAACATGGAGTCGAGCCGGTGCTCGAAGTAGCCACCTCCTCGCAGGTGGCCGATCTCATCGCCCAGAACCAAGAGTGGGCCGCGCTGTCAGAGCGCATCCGAGCCGCCGGAACCGACACGCTCTTGCTGGTTGGAAACGTCTCGGCCGGCATTTCGAACGCCGCACTCAACGGCCTCGAGGTGGACATCTGGGCTACCGACGCCTCCGGGCTGGGCAGCAACATCGGGGCCAACGTCGAACCCGAGGATGCTAGGGGCGTGATCACCGTGGGGGCCATGACCGGAGCCCAGGTATACGAGACCGATCCCCGATTCAAGGAATGCCTGGACGCGGTCACTTCAAGGCATCCCGAAGTCGAGATCAAGCACCCCGACACCCTCGAAGAGGGCGAACCGCTTTGGTTTACCAGCTTGGCCGGCCACTGCCGGTTCTTCCAGATCTTCGAGTTGCTGGCCACCGCGGCCGGGCCCATCCTGACCCACGAGACATTCGCCGAGGCCATCGCCAACATCGGAGAGTTCTCGATTGCCGGCCAGCCCTACGCATCGTTGGGGGCCGACAAGCTCTCCAGCAACGACTCCTTCCAGCTCTTGGAACAAGACCCTGATCGGGGCGCCAGGGGCCAGCTGGTTCCCATCGGCCCAATGCGGGACGCCACTCCCTAAGCAGGTCCATACCCAACTGAATCTGCCCCCACATCGGGGGATACGGTTGCGGCCATGAGCGACGCTGCATCCGCATCCCATCCGCTGGCCGAGGCCTTTGCTTCGGGGCGCCCCGCGCTGGGCGCCTGGGCGGGGCTGCCCACGGCGGTGAGCTGCGAGATCATGTCTCGAGCCGGGTTCGACTACGTGTGCATCGATATGCAGCACGGATTCGCCGACTACTCCGACGCGCTGCCGATGCTGGCCGCCATCGACTTGGGCACGGCCACCCCGGTGGTGCGGGTGCCGTGGAACGAGCAGGGCATCATTGGCCGAGTGCTGGACGCCGGGGCGATGGGCGTCATCATCCCCATGGTCAACAGCCGGGAGGAGGCCGAGGCCGCGGTGCGATCCTGCCGCTACGCCCCCGAGGGATCGCGCAGCTTCGGCCCCACCCGGGTGGCGCTGCGCGACGGTCCCGGCTATTTCGCCGGAGCCAACCAGGCCGTGAAATGCATCCCCATGGTGGAGACGGTGGCCGCCCTCGAGAACCTGGACGACATCGTGTCCACCCCAGGGGTCGACGCCGTCTACGTCGGCCCCGCCGACCTATCGGTGAGCCTGGGCCTCCCCCCCGGCAACAACGACGGAACCGCCGCCTTCGACGACGCCCTAGCCGCCATCGTGGCCGCCTGCCAGACCCACGGCATAGTCCCCGGCATCCACTCCACCCCCACACTCACCCCCACCCGGGTCGCCCAGGGATTCCGCCTAGTTACCGTCACCGCCGACAACGCCGCCCTATCCGCCGGAGTAACCACCCACCACCAATCCGTCCTAAACGCCCTAAGCGGCAACACCGAGAGCGCCAGCGAAGCCGCCAGCGAAGCCGCCAGCGAATCCCTCTACTGAACTATTGCTCTATCGAGGCCTCTTAGTCTCGAACCATGACACGTTGATACTTTTTTCGTATCACCGGTTGATACCTTCTTCGTATCAACTGCCGATACGTTCTTCGTGTCTTTGGCTAATACGTTTTTCGTATCACTGCTTGAGTGGCCCAACTGGTAGCTAGCTGGCCTTCGCCGGAATCTCAGTACTAACTCGACCATCTAGCTCAAATGCATCCATGTCAAAATGCAGGTGATGGCAGACGAGGTTTCGGTCGACATTCTCCACGGGCGGCTTGTCGGGGTAACTGGTAAGGCCCCCACCGCTGAGGTTGTGGTGTGGCTGGCGGTCCAGACAACTGATGGCGAAGCTTCGACGTTGGAGACCATCACGGATGACGAGGGGTTTTTCTCGTTCGAACCGCCGACCGAGCCCCTGCGTGCCGCCAAACTCGGAGCAGTGCTGGAAGGCGTGCAGCCTCTGGACCTGGAACCGAACGACAAGCCGCTGGAACCCGGGGAGATCATGCTGTTCGTCGACGACTTCACCCCTTCCCACCTCAAGTACGCCGGGTGACAACAGCCAGCAAATCAGTGTTGATTCACGAGCATGCGCTGTGGGCACTGATTGAGGCTCGGGCTGAGGCTGATCCCGACGGGCTGTTCTTGGTGGATGAGCTGGGGCGGGAGGTGACGTTTGCGGGGTATCGGGACCAGGTCGAGGCGGCGGCCGCGGGGTTGAGCGACCTCGGGGTGGGCGCGGGGGCGATGGTGTCGTGGCAGTTGCCCACCTGGGTTGAATCGGTGGTGTTGGTGGGGGCGTTGAGCCGGTTGGGGGCGGTGCAGAATCCGATGCTCCCCATCTATCGGGGTCGGGAGGTGGGGTTCATCTCCCAGCAACTCTCGCCGTCGCTGATGATCTGTCCTGGAACGTGGCGGGGGTTCGATTACGCCGAGCAGGCCCGAGTCCATGCCGACGCCGAGGTGCTGGTGTGCGACCGCAATCAGGGGTTGCCCACCGGCGATCCGGCCACGCTGCCGCCAGCCGAGCCGGATGCCAATCGGTTTGGGTGGGTGTTCTACACCTCGGGCACTACGGCCGACCCCAAGGGGGCCCGCCATAGCGACTTCACCGTGGGCGCGCCGGGGCGGGCCATGGTCCACCGCTTCGGTATGGAGGGCGACGACCGGTGCGGGCTGGTATTCCCGTTCACCCACATCGGCGGCATCCAGTTCGTGTTCGCCGCCCTCTATACCGGCATGGCCCTGGTGCTGGTGGAGGCGTTCGACGACGCCGGTATCGACTTCCTTAGCCAGCAGCAGATCACGTTCACAGGGGCGGGCACCCCGTTCTATCTGAAGTATCTGGAGCGCCAGCAGGCCCAGCCCGACCAGCCCCTATTCCCCAAGGTGCGGGGGTTCGCGGGCGGCGGCCAAACCAAGCCGCCGCACTTGCACTACGAGATGCTGGAGACCTTCGGGGCACCGGTGTTGTCGGGCTGGGGGCTGACCGAGTTCGCCAACATCGCCATGGTCGACCACCAAGCCTCCGACGATCACAAGGCCCGCACCGAGGGGTTCGCCAACTTCGGGGTGGAACTGAAGGCGGTGCGGCCCGACGGCTCCGAGGCTCCGCCCGGCACCGAGGGCGAACTGCGGGCCAAGGGCTTCCACATGCACCTCGGATATGTGGACGAGTCCCTGGACGCACAAGCCTTCGACGACGACGGGTTCTTCATCACCGGCGACCTGGGCATCATCGACGCCGAGGGCTATGTGGAGATCACCGGCCGAGCCAAAGACGTCATCATCCGCAAAGGCGAGAACGTTTCAGCCAAAGAAGTGGAAGACGCCCTCTACACCCACCCCAGCGTGGCCGACGTGGCCGTCATCGGCCTTCCCGACCCCGAACGAGGCGAGCGAGTATGCGCCATCGTCGTCCCAACCCCAGATTCAGTGCCCCCAACCCTGCCCGAACTAACCCAACACCTCACCCACGACGGCCTTATGCGCCAAAAGCACCCCGAGCAACTCGAGATCGCCGACACCCTCCCCCGCAACCCCGCCGGCAAAGTCCTCAAAGAGGAACTGCGAACCCGCTATCGGTAGCGGCAAGGAGGTGGAATTGTCACCTGTTGCTGAGAGGATGTCGATGTGGCCAATAGGCGCAAGAAGAAACGACGCAGAGGACGGCCGTCATCGAGACCCTCGAAGAATGGAGGCGGCCTGCAGCCCACAAACGGCACCACCACACAAGATGGAGGAGAGTCAGCCGGTCTGGTTGACGCAGACCTGGAAGCTCATTGGGAGGACAGTAGGTCTGGGGCACGAAGCGGACGGGGATACCGCTTTCAGGATGCCGTTGGTGCCCTACTCGCAGCAAAAGTGGCCGCAGGGCATATTCAAGTCGATGCTTTAGTACCCGAGGGTTTCGAAGACATCTCGTTGGAAGGTGTGCAGCCGTGGAACATCCAGGTCAAGTCACGGGGCGCCCTTTCGGGCGAATTCGAGGTGTACGAAGCTTCAGACCACATACTGAAGGTCTGGGAACAGCACACTTCCCGCAGCGAACCCGGCGCACGGCTCGCAGTTATTTTCGAGCGCGCTATCAAGGGCGAACAGATCTCAAGCGACATTGATGGCCCGAACACATCGCTCGGGAAGTCGCTGCCTCAAGACTCGAACCTCCTCCAGAGTCTCAGAACCAAGGCAAAGAAAAGTGGAATGCCTGGCAGCGAGGTAGAAGAACTCTTGGCATCCTCGACTTTCGCAGTCACCTCATGGGAGGAAGTGACCAACGAGACTCTTAGCTGTCTAGAGGAATTAGAAGGCCTGACAGCCCTGCCGCCGTCATCCCTCATGCACTTCGCCCTGTTGCTCCGTGTGGCCATCGGTGATGCATCGAACGAGAACGCCTCTAGGGCTTACGGTGATAGGCGTTCACTCAGTAGAACCGAAGTTGTCGGCGACATTGAACGATTCGTCACCCAAATTGACTTGGATTCTCTGGAAGCCGCTATCCGAGAAGGGATCTGCGAACCTCTACAACTCGGCGATGCTGAAATTCCTGACAGCAGCCGCTTCTACGAGGGTGTAGCGACTCAACCATTCCATGTCGCGTCTGGCCTGGTCGTCCACCGTCCTGATGTGACGAAACAGATCAAGTCGGGTTTGGAACAGAAATCCGCGGTCGTGATCTCCGGACCCTCAGGCGTAGGCAAGAGCGCAGTCCTGTGGACCATTCCAGAGGAGATGCCACATGTCTTGTGGTTTCGCGTTAGACGGCTTGCACCAGAAGACGTTTCCAGCATCATTCGTCTAGCACGCGCCTACAGCGCCTCGGTCCAGAACCCGGTCGGCTTCTTGGTTGATTCAGCTGGTACTGGTGATTTCGCAGGCTGGGATCGCCTTCGATCCGAAGCGGGAGCGATTCAAGGCATCCATCTCGTAGCCACAGCACGCAATGAAGACCTCGCACTTCTTGGGGACATGGCCGAGTGCTCCACCGTCGAGATACGGTTGGATGAGCACACTGCTGAGATGATCCACCGAGGGCTGGTCGAACGAGGCGCAACCACAACACCCCACTGGCGGGAAGCATTCGAAGACGCTGATGGGCTAACACTCGAGTTCACGCACCTACTGACGAGTGGAGTGCGGCTACGCGACCTGATCGATGACCAGATCAATCAGCGCATGGTCGAGAAGCGTCACAGCGAGATCAATGTTCTGGCCCTTGTCTCCGTGGCTGATCGCTGGTCGGCTGAGGTCTCCTCGTATGACATCGCATCAGCTTGTGATCTGTCTGAACTAGAAATGCGTGAAGCTCTGGATCGGCTAAGGGCAGAACACTTGGTGGTGGAGCGAGATGGATGGATCGGAGGACTCCATCGGCTGCGCTCTACGGCGATCTGCAATGCGATCCACGACCGGCCACCGCCGGCTCTTGACGAGACAATCAGAACTGTCCTACCGCACATTCCTACTCGTCAGCTTCACCGGTTCATTGCGTCCATGCTCAAAGACAACCCTGATGCTCGCGAAATCATTATCTCCTCAGAGAGCACGGGAAGCCTGAGTCTGGATCGTATCGCTGCTTGTATGCAAGGTATCCGCCTAGCTGATTTCTTTGATCTCGCCGAGAACTGGAACCGCATAGCAGAACAACACGACTTCCCGGTGACAGCCCGGCCGACACTATTCACGTTCGCTGTTGGCAAGCTAGAACCCTTCGACCTGTTTCCGGGAGAGTTCCACACTGCTTGGGAAACAATTGTGAATGACCCTGGAAGAGACTCTCGGAGCGATTTCATTTCGGCTGTCGGATTGGACCGCCTTGTCGAACTCCTCGTCTCGGCAACCAGCACGGCGGGGGCTCATCTACTCCTAGCAGTGCTTGATGGATCTGATCCAGAATTCACAATCTCCGTTAGGGGCGCTCTACTCAGTGAGCTTCCACTCACATTGGCGATGAAAGAAGCATCGTTGGAGTCGCTTGCGGAGTTGCTAGCCACGGCCTACGACGTTGACCCAGGATTAGCCCAGGCACTCGTGGAGGCAATTGGTGGCGAGCGCACCATCATCGAACGAATTCGGGCCAACAGCCCATGGCTGACACAACTTGAGATACAAGAAAGAAACGGGCACTCGGTAGGTTTCGCTCGACTTCTTCATGTCTCAGAAGCCCATCAACCGAGTCCCGAGGACGAAGTCATCGCTATCGGGAAGACTTTGCTTCAATGCTTACCTCAGATCGAGTCCATTGACGTCCAAGCTCTATTACCTGGTGACCAAGAATTCAGACTTCATGGAATCAACCCCAGTGCCAAGCAATTCAAGCGTGACCAAATCAATTCATCATCGAGCACCGCATGGAATCAGGCGCGCCTTAACATTGCTCTTGGGATGCTGAGCAAGTCCGACTCCACAAGACTTCAAGAAGCGCTGCCACTTCTTGGAGACGCTGCTGATCTGACATCTCGGATCTGTTCGGCATTTGTTTTGGGGAACCAACCGCACCCTTCAGTCCTTGCTAGGGAAATCGCTGAGTTGCACAAATACGGTTTATCTCTTCCATTGCCTCAGCAGCCAACTAAGACCAGTGACTTCACTATCTCTGACACCACTGAAGTCAAAATGACGGACAATCTGTCGGAATTCATTACAGGCCTTGGACCCTTGATATTCGAACGACTGCGCCAGCCCGCGCAATACCGCGCCTTGTCCGCCTACCTTGTCGACACTGTCATCAACAAACAAATTGCCAGAATCGCGGGTGAGCCGTGGCACCTTATCGGTATCGAGGGATGTCCAGCCAGTCTCGAGCAACTCCGAACCTGTCTATTAGAGCTTGCCACGATAGTTGGGGAACTCTCATACGGCCAGGTCACCTTAGCCAGTCTCAGAGAAGACGTATTCTCAAGAACACAACATCGGCCGCTTGAGCGAATAGCAACGGCGTGCCAAAAGGCCAAGAGGCAAAGGCGACGGACTCGTATCAAGGAAATTAAGAACGTATGTCGAAGCTCGGAGTTCGCTGCCGATCTGTTCGATTCCGTCGATCAGGGATTTAGCCATGAGTATCGTATCAGCATCGAGGTCGACTCATTGTTCGACTGGTTCGAAGCATTTGGACAGTTGACTGCCTCTATCAGCCAGGAACAGCAGTCTGGCGAGACCTTTATTTTCATCCCACTCCGAGACAATAGGCCGGTGCCAATGTTTGCAATGCGATTCATCTCCAACCTCTGGCCCGAACCTCAGCCTGACGGACTGGAGAGGCTGTCCGAACCACACACCGACCAAATTGCATCGACATTCAACAAGGCTCAAGCGGCACTCCAGACGATTTCGGGCATTTGCTGTCTTCCAGAGGAACAGCAGGACCATCCGAAAGTCCAAGTTGTAGCCGACAACGCTAATTCAGAGCTGGAAGCGGCTTACGAAAGGCTCTGTGATGGGGCTGACGACCCCGTCGTCGATTGGTTGCGCTCCGTGATTCTGGAACTCGGTGTGCAAGTCCAGGCCGAATGTGATGGCGCTACCACCGAAGCGGGATTTGCTGCTCAAATTGCTCTTACCCTCACCACTGACGAAGTCACGGAATACTCGACACTGATCTTGTATGCGAAGTGCATTGCGCTGGAGTGGGAGATTGATCCAGTTGCCGCAGCTGAGCTGCTCCTAGAAGACGACGACTGAACAAACTGGAATTGCACCGAACTGCTGGAGGTCCACCTTCCGATGCCTCGGAATTCGGCAAATGGTGGCGAGTCGCTGATCTACCAGTGGATTTGACCCAAGTCACAAAGGTGTCACTGGTGATGGGTATTCTCTAGTTATGGCAGGTCAGACGGCTCCAGCACCTCCTGTGGATGGTGATGAGGCACTGGCTGCGCTGCTTGAGGAAGGGGTGGTTTGGGGGGATTCGAGCGAATGGCTGCTGAGATTGCCGCAGGATTCGGTGGACCTGTTCTTTATGTCGCCGCCGTACGCGGATGCTCGGGCGTACTCCAGGGTCAGCCCTGACGATTATGTCGAGTGGTTCTTGCCATTTGCGGAGGCCATGCTCAGGGCCACCAAGGAGACCGGCTCCTTCGTGCTCAACATCAAGAACCGGGTGGCTAAGTCGGGGCCGCTCCGGGGACAGCGCCATCCGTATGTGTACCAACTGGTGATCGCTCTACAAGACATGGGGTGGCGGTGGACGGAGACGTATATCTGGAGCAAGCCGAACGCCATCCCCGGTCGATTCGGGCCTCGCACCAAGGACGCATTCGAGTACGTGTACCACTTCACGAAGGGTCCCAGTCCTTACTTCGACTTGGATGCAGTGAGGGTGCCGTATCGGGCAGACCAGGCTGAGATCAACCGGCGGCTCAAGGACAGGAATGGTCGGCGGAACACCGATGCCGGGTTCGGGCGAGACCGCACACGGACTTACGGACGGGGTGGGGCTGATCCTGGGAATGTGATCACAGTGGGCCAGACCTACAACCAACACAAGGGTCCTGCTGGGCAACACACTGCGGTCATGCCAGAAGGCCTAGCCGAATTCTTTGTCAAGGCGGTCTGTCCACCGGGTGGGATCGTGCTTGACCCATTTGCCGGGTCGGGCACTACTGTCACCGTCGCCCGCCGACACGGCCGCAATTCCGGTGGGATCGAATTGCACGCCGAATACGCAGCAGTCGCCAAGGAACGCCTGGCAAACGATCATGTCCAGGAAGAACTGGGACTGCTCCGTGTCGCTAACTGACTCAGACCGAGAACTCCTCGCCAACGCGGGGACTACAGCTAGCCCCACGACCCGACGTCAAGCGGTAGCTGCACTCCTACGCCAGCCAGAATCGGCCAGAGACGAGGCTGCCTCACTTCTGGGACAGAGCTATGTGGCCGCGACTCAGCCGTCGTTCCACTACATCCCCAAAGGCGACGCCATGGCTACCGAAGCCGCTTTCGATGAGGCATACCGGCGATTGGCTGAGCACACCAACGACTTCACAGACGTCTCGGCAGCAACCCTGACAGCAGCCTTGACGCAAGCGCCCAAGACTCTGGCACCGCTTCGGATGATCTTGGGCTTCACTCACAACGAGTTGGCCTGGGCCATGAAACTTGCCCAGCCTGGAACCAACACTTCGGGAGGAACTCTCAAGAAATTCGAACGCAGCCCAGTACCTGAGCAAGCAACAGCCAAACGAACAGAGATGGTCAGCTCGGTGGCTGCCGCAGTTATCGCGGTCATGGACCGGAGCATCCTCCAGGTGCCTGAATCAGCCCGTGGTTTCTTCCATTCCAAACTCGACAAACGGGACACGCTGCATGGCTGGGACACGGTTGCCGAGTCAACCGGTGGAGTACCGTATTCGGCTCTCCTCTACCAGAGGTACGTCGGCGGGGTTTGGCGCCAAGTTCAAGACGCCTATTCCGAAGTCAAGGGTGACAACCTTCTGGAGCAACCGATTGCCGACCTGTTCGACGATCATCAAATCCCCTACTACCGGTCGGGGTCAGGAGCAGCTGGAGCTACACAAACCTCAGAGACATTCGGCCTTTCGCCTGGACCCGATTTCGTGCTGCCCGAGGAATCTCCGACGGTGATCATCGAATCGAAGGTGGCTGAAGACGGAGGCACGGCTCGAGACAAGGCTGCTCGCATCAAGAATGCTGCCGATGCTGCTAGGGACCGCGGTCTGCTTCCCTGTGCAGTTGTCGATGGCAAAGGCTGGTCAGAACGCCCGAACGCCCTGGTTGACGTAGTGATCGCCACAGAAGGACGCACCTACTCCCTCGACACGCTCCCTCATCTTCTTGAAATTCCCGAAATCATAGGCCTCAGAGAGTCTTGATCCTCAAGAACTGAACCCCCGTTATCGGTAGCGGCGGATTATGGCGGTGGTGTCTAGGCGGTTTTCGCCGGCCGCGGCGGTTGCTTGGGTGTAGCGCTGGCAGAGTTCTACTAGGGGGATGGGGGCGTTTAGGTTGGCGGCGGCGTCGGCTACTAGGCCTAGGTCTTTGATCATCCAGTCGATGGCGAAGCCGAAGTCGAATTCGTCGGCCACCATGGTGTGGCCTCGGTTCTGGAGGTACCAGGAGCCAGCCGCGCCTTTGGTGACCGCGGCCAGCACTTTTTCCATGTCGAGGCCGGCCCGCTCCCCGAAGGCCAGCGCTTCGGCCGCGCCCTGCACGGCACCGGCGCACAGGATCTGGTTCACCATCTTGGTGAGCTGGCCGCTCCCGGCCGGTCCCATGAGGGTGACCGCGGAGGCGTAGGCGTCGATCACCGGGCGGGCGGTGTCGAAGTGCTCGGGCTCGCCGCCGCACATCACGGTGAGCACGCCGTTCTCGGCCCCGGCCTGGCCGCCGGAGATGGGGGCGTCGAGCCAGCCGATCCCCCGTCCGGCGCACACCTCGGCCAGCTCCCGGGCCACTTCGGCCGATGCGGTGGTGTGGTCCACCAGCACCGATCCGGCGGGCATCGTCCCCAAGGCACCGTCGTCGCCCAGCACCACCGCCCGAAGGTCTTCGTCGGCCCCCACGCAGGTGAACACGAACTCGGCCCCGTCGGCCGCCTCGGCCGGGGTGGCGGCCACCGTCCCGTCATGCTGCTCAGCCCAGCGCTCAGCCACTGTTGCGGTGCGGTTGAACACCCGCACCTCGTGGCCGGCGGCGGCCAAGTGCCCGGCCATGGGGAACCCCATGTTGCCCAGTCCTATGAATGCGCACACGCTCACGTCGGCCACGATACCCAGCCGGAAAGTTCACCACCTCGGTGGCGAGGCAAGCGTTCGCACATCATCGGGAAGGAGAGGCCATTCAGCCGCCACCTCGATAGGCGGCTTCCACAGCGTTCCCATAACATCGAAGACGATGAGCGACAACGGCTTCGACGTATTCTCCGCCGACTCCCACGTGATAGAGCCCCACGACCTGTGGCAGATCTACACGGTGGAGGCCTTCAAGGACCGGGCGCCCCGCCTGGTCCATGAGGAGACCACCGACCGGCTGGTGTGCGACCAGGCCCGGCTGCCCCCGGTGGGGCTGCTGGCCGGGTGCATGCGCACCGACGACAAAGTGCGGGCCAAGGGCCGCTGGGACGAGGACGTGCCCGACGTGGGCTGGGACCCCGAGGCCCGCATGAAGGCGCTGCGCACCGATGGCGTGACCGGCGAGGTGCTGTACCCCACGATCGCCATGCAGATGTACCCGATCCGAGACGTGGAGTTCCAGTGGGCTCTGTTCGAGGCCTACAACACCTGGGTCGGCGAGTTCGTGAGCCAGATCCCCGACACGTTCGTGGGCATCGCGCTGCTCGCGCCGGTGGACTTGGAGCGGGCCGCCAAGGAGATGAAGCGGTGCCGCGACATGGGGCTCAAGGGGGTGATGATCCCGGTGATCAACGGCGAGGACAACCCCTACCAAGACCCGGAGTTCGACCCGCTGTGGGCCGCCGCGGTGGAGCACTCCATGCCGGTGAACCTCCACGCCGCCACCACCCGCGACCCCGACAAGGCCTGGGACCAGGGCACGTCCACCCGGTCGGTGCTGCAAACGGTGGACATCCAGGAGGTAGTGCTAGACCTCATCTTCGGCGGGGTGTTCGACCGCTTCCCCGAGCTGATGATCGTCTCGGCCGAGAACGACGTGGGCTGGGCCGGCAACCTGCTGGAGCGGGCCGACTACTGGTTCCACCGCCACGCCCAACTCCTCAAGGACATGAACTGCGAGCAAGAGCCGTCGCACTACTGGCGCCAGAACTTCCGGGTGACGTTCATGCGCGACCTCACCGGGGTGGCCGCCCGCGACATCATCGGCACCGAGACCATGATGTGGGGCAACGACTTCCCCCACCATGTGTCCACCTGGCCCAACAGCCAGGCGGTGATCGCCGAGCACTTCGCGGATGCCACCGACGATGTGCGCCACGCCATCGTGTCGGCCAACGTCCGCCAGCTCTACGACATCCAGGTGTAGCGGGAGAACATCAATGGCCAAGACCTGGACCGAAGACCATCCCGCCTTCCAAGTGGCCGCATCCCGGCGCATCCTGGCCCGTGAGGGATGCGAGAGCAGGGTGGCCGGGCACGTGTCGGTGCGCGACGCCGAGCGCTCCGACGCCTTCTGGGTGTCGCCGTTCGGCTACTTCAGCGAGACGCTGCCCAGCGACGTGAACTGCTACGACATGGAGCTCAACCTGCTCGACGGCGACACTCCGGCCTCGCCGGCAGTGCGGTTCCATGCCGGGTTCTACGAGGCCCGCCCCGACGCCAACTCGGTGATCCACACCCACTCCCACTACGTGGAGGTGCTGTCGACCACCGGCAAGGACATCGGGCTGTACTCGGCCGACGCCTGCCTCTTCTACCAAGAGCAGGCCCACTACGCCGACAACGGCATCGACAACCCGGTGGACGGCCCCCGCATGGCCGAGGCGCTGGGCCAGCGGTCGGTGGTGCTCATCGGCAACCACGGCGCCTGCTTCGTGTGCCCCTCGCTGGAGGAGGCCACCATCAAGGCCATCGCCTACGAGTCCTCGGCCCGGGCCCACTATGAGGCCAAGGTGGTGGGCGGCCACGAGATGCCCGAGGCCGAGGCGGCCCGGGCCAAAAAGGCGTACCACAAGTACTTCATCCCCATGATGTGGGAGGCCAACTACCGCCGCTTGCGCCGCACCGACGCCGACCTGTTCGAGACCCTGGCCGGCTGAATGGCCTCTGAGCCCCAAGCCCACCCGATGACCCCTCACCCAATTGAGAGCATCGGGGTGGTCGACCTCATGCTCGGCGTGCCGTCTGACCGCGACGCCTGGTACGCCAACTTCCAGGGGCTGCTGAAAGACACCGAGAGCCGCAGCTTCGGCCACGGCGCGGCCTACATGTTCAAGGATCTGCCCCAGGTGGACGGCACGGTGGACTTCATCGCCTACCTGCTGGCCGAGATGGACCTCTGGGGCATCGACAAGGGGCTGTTGCCGGTGAACTTCGGCGACACCTGGGGCACCCGGGGCATCACCGAGCATCCCGACCGCCTCTACGGCAGCTACCTGGTAAACCCCAACCAGGGCGTGCAAGCGGTGCGGGACCTGCGCCGGGCCGTAGACGAGCTGGGCGTGATCGCCGCGGCCTGCTTCCCCACCGGGCTGCACCCCCAGGTGAACATCAACGAACCGCTGATGTACCCGATCTATGCGGCTTGCTGCGAGCTGGAAATCCCCATGTGCATCAACGCCGGCGTTCCCGGCCCGCGGTTCCCGTTCGACCCCCAGCACGTCGAGCACCTCGACCAGGTGTGCTACGACTTCCCCGAGCTGGTGCTGGTCACCCGCCACGGTTCCGAGCCGTGGGAGCGCCTGATGGTGAAGCTCATGTTGAAGTGGCCGGGGCTGCACTACTCCACCTCGGCGTTCGCCCCCAAGCACTACCCGAAGGCCATCATCGACTACGCCAACACCCGGGGCGCCGACAAGGTGATGTACGCCGGCTACTTCCCCTCGGGGCTGTCGCTGGAGCGGATAATGACCGAGATGCGCGACGTGGGATTCCGCGACCACGTTTGGCCCAAATTCCTGCGGGACAACGCCCTGCGGGTGTTCAATATGGCATGAGCATGATTGAGCACATCTTCCGCCGGCGGGACCTGGGAATCATCGACTCCCTCATCGGAGCGGGCATCCTGGTCGTCGCCGTATTCACCTGGGCCGAGCGCTCTGAGATGGTCCACCCCGACCCCACTGCCGAGGCGGTCGACAACTGGAAGTGGCAGCTCTGGCAGATCGGCCCCGTGGTGATCTCCCTGGTCGGCGTGTGGCTGTTATGGCGCAACACCAGCAAGGTGCCGTGGGTGCGCACGGTGAGCTTGGTGGCGCTGGCGGTGGCCATCCTGCTCAATCAGTACACCGACATCTTCAACCACAGCGGCAACCTCTGGAACACGATCGACCCGCTGTTCATCGCCTGCGGCACCGTGGCCGTCGCCACCGGGTGGGGCCGGGTGATGGCCCAGCGACAGGGCATCGAAGCGGCCAACCCCTTCACCCTGGTCTCTGTGGTCATCGCCCTGGGACTGGCCGCGTCGGTGCTCGTCAACAACTACTTCGTCGGCGATGAGGGTGCATGGGACATCCTCGATCCCCTGATGATCCTGGCCCTGCTCACATGGGCAATCGGCGCCCGCCGCACTAACGTCGGCGACGCCATCTGACGCCATCTGAGAGAGGACATCCACCATGCCCGAGGTAGACGGCTACGTCCACGGAGACTTCAGCTGGGTCGACTTGTGTACCGAGGAGCCCGACAAAGCCAAGGCGTTCTATTCGTCGCTTTTCGGGCTGACCTTTCGCGATGAGCACGACGGGTCGCAGGTGGTCTACACCCTGGGGCTGAAGGACGACAGGCCGGTGCTGGGGCTGCTGCAAAAGCCCCAGGAGATGAGCGAGATGGGGATCCCCAACGTGTGGGAGACCTACATCTCGGTGGACAACGCTGATGAGACCCTGGCCAAGGTGGCGCCCGCGGGGGGCACACCGATGGGACCGGTGATGGAGCCGGCGGGTGCGGGGAGGATGGTGGTGGTGGCCGACCCCACCGGCGCAGTGGTGATGCTGTGGGAGGCGATCGGCCAAGATGGCGCCGAGCTCAAGAGCGAGCACGGCACGCTGTGCTGGAACCAGCTCCTCACCTCTGATGTGGACAAGGCCATGGCGTTCTACTCCGAGATGCTGGGCTGGACCCCGGTGCCCATCGACTCGGACGGTTCGGTGGGCATCAGGCACAACGGCGAGATGATCGCCAGCGCCGGCCCGCTGCCCGCGCCGCTAATTCCCGCCCATTGGGCGGTGTACTTCGCAGTGGACGACTGCGACGCCACCGCGGCGCAGTGCCAAGAGCTGGGCGGCCATGTGGTCGTCCCGCCCATGGACACCCCGCCGGGGCGCATGGCCCAGCTTGTGGACGACGCTGGCGCCATGTTCTGGGTCATCACCCTCAACCCCGACTTCTCAATGGATTGAGGAGACACCGATGAGCGAGCAGACCGCACGGCCTGAGCCCTACCAAGGGTGGGAGGGGCGAGCTGGGCGCACGGTGGCGGGGTCGGACCCGTGGTGGCCGGAGGCGGTGCGGGCGCCGGAGGGGGCGCCCAACATCGTGGTGGTGCTGTTGGACGATCTGGGCTTCGCCGATTTGGGCTGCTACGGCTCGGAGATCGACACCCCCCACATCGACCAGATGGCGGCCGAGGGGCTGCGCTACCTGAACTTCCACGTCAACCCCATGTGCTCGCCCACCCGGGCGTCGCTGCTCACCGGGCTCAACCACCACGACGTGGGGGTGGGCCACGTGTGCCACTCCGACCCCGGCTACCCCGGCTACACCGCCGAGCTCACCGAGCACTGCGCCACGGTGGCCGAGATCCTCCGGGCGGGGGGCTACGCCACCTTCATGGTGGGTAAGTGGCACCTGTGCAAAGACTCCAATCTGGTGGGCCCCCGCCATTCGTGGCCGCTCCAGCGGGGGTTCGACCACTACTACGGCTTCCTCGACGGGTTCACCAACTTCCACCACCCCCACCGGCTGATCCGCGACAACAGCGTGGTGCGCACCGACCAGTACCCCGACGGCTACTACTTCACCGACGACATCACCGACGAGGCCATCTCCATGGTCCGCGAGCAGAAGGCGGCCCGGCCCGACCAGCCGTTCTTCCTGTACCTGTCGCACGGGGCGGTCCACGCTCCGCTCCAGGCCAAGCAGGCCGATATCGACAAGTACCGGGGGGCCTACGACGCCGGTTGGGACGAGATCCGCCAGCGCCGCTTCGGCCGCCAGATCGAGCTCGGCATCTTCGACGCCGATACAACGCTGCCGCCCCGCAACTCCGAGGAGCGCAACGACGTCCCCCCCTGGGACGAGCTGTCCACCACCCAAAAGGAGGTGTTCGCCCGCTACATGGAGGTGTTCGCCGCCATGGTGGACAACGTCGACCAGAACTTCGGGCGGCTGCGGGCCGCGTTGGAGGAGCTGGGCGAGTGGGACAACACGCTGGTGCTGTTCACCTCCGACAACGGGGCGTCGCGGGAGGGCGAGGACACCGGCTGCTCGCAGTACTTCGAGGTGCTGTCGCCCACCGTCGGAGACGTCGACGCCGACCACGCCCGCCTCGACCTGCTGGGCGGACCCCAGACCCTGGCCCACTACCCCCGGGGCTGGGCCATGGCCGGCAACACGCCCTTCCGGCTGTACAAGATCAACACCCACGCCGGCGGGCACCAGGTGGCCATGATCTCGTCGTGGCCGGAGCGGATCGCCGACCCCGGCGGTTTCCGGCGCCAGTACCTGCACATCACCGACGTGCTGCCCACCGTGCTCGACATCGTGGGGCTCAACGCCCCCGCCGAGCGCAACGGCCAGCCGCTGAAGGGTCCGCTGGTCGGGGCCAGCTTCGCCCCCACCTTCGCCGACGCGGCGGCCGACGAGCGCCACACCGAGCAGTACTACGAGCAGATCGGCCATCGGGGGTTCTACCGCGACGGCTGGGAGGCCGTCACCCTGCACCTGCCCATGACCCCGTTCGGCGACCACGAGTGGGAGGTGTACAACCTCAACGACGACCCCACCGAGACGAAAGACCTCTCGGAAGCCGAGCCCGCCAAGCGCCAGGAGCTGATCGACGCCTGGGAGGAGGCCGCCCACCGCTACCAGGTGTACCCGCTGGACGAGGGATCGATGCTCAAGTACGTGCAGCGGCCGCCGTCGGAGGAGGTGTACGAGACGCCGGTGCGGCTCGTGCCGGGCACCGACACCTTGGAGCGCTACCGGAGCATGAAGATGATCCAGGCCCGGTCGTTCACCGTGGACATCGAGTTCGACTACGCGGCAGACGACCAGGGCATGCTGGTGGCCCACGGCGACCAGGGCGGCGGCTACGCCTGCTACGTGGAGGGCGGCGAGGTGGTCTACGTCCACAACGGCTACGGCCACATGCGGCACCTGCACAGCGGCCCGCTGGCCGAAGGGCGCCGCACCGTGCGGCTCGACTTCACCATCACCGACGGCTTCGCCTGGGATCTGCGGCTGCTGGTGGACGGCAACGAGACCGCCGCCGGCGAAAACTTCACCGGAATGTGGACCATGGCCCCCTTCGAGGGAATCGACGTGGGCATCGACCGCCGCTCCCCCGTTTCATGGGACGTCTACCAGCGCCACGGCCCCTTCCCCTACACCAACACCATCGAGTCGGCCACCTACACCCCCGGCCAACAAGGCCCCATGGCCGCCACCCACACCGTAGAAATCCTCAAACAAATGGGCGCCCGCTTCGAGTAGCGCTCGACGGTCAAACCTCAGTGGAGTAGGAACTATGGAACCAATGGGTGGATTCAGGGGCTTATAGAGCGTGAGCACACTTGAGCCGGAAGGAAATAGAGGCCTTCCACTTGCACCATGGCTAGAGCCACAGCCGGTACCGGTGAGTGCTCGGTATCCAAAATATCGACATCTGATTCCCGTGGTGCTGCTGGTGCTTGCAGTGCCAGTGTCCTACTGGCATCTCTATGGCGATCAAACAGAACACCCAGAATCCTCCCGCTTGCACTACATCTGGAGAGCCCCCGCATGGCTCAATGATCTGCCCCATCCGATCGGCCTCATCGTTTCGCTATCGGTCTTGGCGGCCATCGGATGGATAGTCCTGGAATACTGGTTGCAAAGCTGGCGCAGATGGTGGTTCGTGGTTCTGGGAGCCATTTGCGTAATGGGGATAGATGCTGGGCATATTGGGAGACATGTCACAGCGGGGAACTCCGATTCAGATATCGACATAATTAACGGATGGGTAGAAATAACAAATCCTGGCGGCTGGGCGAATCTTTCGACTATTCCCCTGCTATGCGGTATGTATTTCACAGTTCTAGGCATATCATTTCACAAGCTCAATCCAGGTTTGTTTTCGAAGTGTCTCTCGTACGTGGGCCTACAGCCAAAAGGGCGGCTGGCCCTCTCAACCTTCGCCATTGGTGTTCTGATGTCAGCTGGTCTTTCAATTTCCCTAATCATGATCGCAGCAGCGAGATCACCCTCGTCTCGCTTTTCTTTCAATGAAGCCATCGATATGTTGGTCGTCCATATTCCTGTTCTCCTTTTTCTCGGCACATTTATTCTTTTTCTCAACAACGCAATTGCTACCGTCGGACTCATGGTCACGTGGCTCCTCCTCTTTCATTCCGCAGACTGGATCCTCAAAAGAAGGAAGTTCTGGTAGACCGACAACTCAATCCCAGCAGAGAAGTTGGTAGGTCGGCCTCATTTGGAGGGGGGCAGGATCCCCTGTTTCGGGTCCGCTGACTTGATGTTGCGGCAGAAGGTCTACTGGTAGCTGTCAGCCTCAACAGGGACGGGGGGATGCAGTCGGCTCAGCTTGCTGCCAGGCCGGTTAGACACTGGTCGCGGCGGAGAGTGGTCATGGTCTGGAGGCTTTGCACTACTGGGAGTGCCCGCAGTTCGGGAGATAGGTCGTCTACGGCTTTCTGTATGGCTGCGGGGGCGGCTTCGGCGATTGCGGCGGCTCGGTTTACCCCCTCGGATTCGGGCAGACCGATTGCCTTGGCGGTCGCCTCCCACGCCTGCTTGTTTTCCGCGGCGAGGATTCTTCGGTCGGGCAACGCCGACATGGCCAGGGAGTAGGAGCGGTAGTGGTAGGGGTCGTAGGGCATCATCGACCAGATGTCATAGAGCGGGGCAAGGCGAACCCTTCCCCCGGCGAGCAGCAAGCTGAAGTTCTTGGAGTGGCCATCGGTGTTGCACAACACCCAGTTGAACACCTGCGCATCGAAGAAAGTCCGTAGGTCGGCATCGCGGTCGGCCGAATGGTCGGCGATGAGGCGGGCAAGGCGTCGCAAGCTGTGCCCCTCTCCTCGGTCGTTCTGATAGAGGGGGACATCGGGCTCCCCGCACGCTTGGTGCAGGTCTTCTTGGTGGATCCGCCTGATGCTGCCTTCCGCGTCGAGCCGGTCAAAGCGGCGGACTACCAACACCGGGTGGCCAGCGATCACCTCCACTTCGGTGCGGACGGCAGGCAGACCGCAATACCTCGCAGCCGTCAGACACAGGTGTTCGTTGACCGATTGATCCTCCAGATCTCTCATCGACGGTTTGAGGATGTGGGTCGTCGGAACGCTTCCCGCTGCTTCGCCCCATCTCTCCCCTTGCCGGTGAAGCGCCGTTTTGGCCTGCGCCCCTCCCAAGCTGAAGGCGCTGTGCCCGGTCGGCCGAACCCATTGAGCCGACTCCCTCACCATCCCCAACACGAGATCTTCAAGACTGCTGTGGCCCAGCCATTCCACATCGCCGCCCTGCCCCTCGAGGGCATCGACATTCTCCGGCAGACAGAACTGGACGGCCCCTGGGCAGTCCAAACCGATTCGGGTGCTCAACAATTCGTACGGCGAGGGGGACATTGCCTGGTATTTCGCGGCCCAGCGTTCTCGAACGTCTGGATTGCCCGGCAAGAGTCCCGACAACCACCCTTCCATCCGCCGATCCTCTATCTCCCCTTCGGCCAGGGGAAGGGAAAGCGATAGTGGGGAGGCACTAGGACGCCGGGCGTAATCGTCGTTGTATGCGAGGCGCAGCATTGGGCCGCGCCGGGTGATGCGTCCGACAAGATCCCCGCCGATGTAGACGAGTAGCGAATCGTCAGGCATCGGTGCTGCTCATGCGGGGTCGCTAAGGCTCTCGAACACCCGGTCGATGTCGGTATGGGGGCGTTCGTGCAGGGCCAGAGACAAGCCGAGCACGCCAACAAGACGAATCATGCGGTGGGTGCCGCAGCTGCCTTTGCCGTTTTCGAAACCCGACAGCCATTGGGGTGAGACACCAGCTCGGCGGGCTGCCTCCTCTTGGGTCATGCCCAACTCCTTCCTTCTCTGCCTGAGCGCCCGAGAGACCTGAGGCGGAGTTCTCAGATCCCAATTCGGCACATCCAGAGTGTGCATCTCCTTCATCTCGCTTCCCCCAATTTCGTCTATTCCTGAGAATTATATCTAGACAGATGATTTTAAAATATTCCTTAAATATAGCTGAACTCATCGCACTTCAGGTATACACGAAAACAGGGTTTCGTTTCCGCGAGGGCGAGTACGGTGACTGTAGGGGGGTTCTTTGAGCCAGCAGTGGGGTTGTCGATGAAATTGGGGGGAACGACCCGGCGGAGGCCGGGGTGGCGGCATGTGATTCCGGCGGGGGTGTTGGTGGTTTTGCTGCCGGTGGGGGTTTGGCATCTGTTTGGGGATCAGACGGATTACTCGGATGATGAGCTTCAGTTGTTTTTCATCTGGCGGGCGCCGGGGTGGCTGAATGAGCTGGCCCACCCGATCGGGCTGGTGGCCTCGCTGGTGGTGTTGGCGGCGCTCCTTTGGCTGGCGGCGGAGTACTGGCTGGAGCCTTGGCGCAAGTGGTGGTTCTTCGTGCTGGGGCCGCTCTGTCTGATGGGGATCTACGCCGGGTTGGGGGGAAGATACGCCACTGCGGGCATCACCGAGGATGACGAAGTAAACGTCTACGGATGGCTGAGCCTGCTGAGCGTGCCCGGGGTTGTCGCCGTGTTCTTCACGATGCTCGTGGTGGCGGCATCCAAGGTCAGGCCGGAAACGACCACCCGCTACCTGACCAAAGTAGGGCTCAAGCCATCCCGGCGGACGGCGATTGCTGCGATGCTGATCGGCGGTCTCATTTCAGCCGGTCTCTCGCTGGGCATCGCCGCGGCCAAGACCGTGGCATCACCCTCGAACAGCTTGTCGTTGAATGAGTCCATCAACATGTCGCTGATGTTTCTGCCCGTTCTCCTCTTTGTCGGGGTGATGGGGCTTCTCGTCTACCTGGCCCTGATGTCCGGCGGGCTCCTGCTCGCCTGGCTGCTGCTGTTCCGCTCTGCCGACCGGATTCTCAAACGAAGGAACTACTGGTAGCGGTCAGTCCCAGCGGGGGCGGGGGGATTGGGGGAGCCAGGAGTCGGGCTGCTGGGCGATGAGGTAGTTGTAGTCCCAGTATTCGCGCCAGTGGGCGATCTTTCCGTCGCGGATCTGGAGGCGGCACAGCACAGGGAGGCTGGCCACGGTGCCGTCGGTGTGGTGCCACACCTCCACCCGCTCCACCAGCACGTCGTCACCGCTCACCCAGATGTCGGTCACACCCAAGTCGAAGCGCTCCAGCGTGCTCAGGCCCACCTCCAGCTTGCCGATGATGCCGGCGTGGCCCACGGTGCCGCCGGAGTCGGTCTCAAAGGGCATGTCCTGATAGGTGCCGTCCTCGGTGAAAAGCTCGGCCACCGCGGGCCAGTCCATGCGCTCCAGAGCAGCGAACAGCGCCTCGGCCAGCGCCCGGTTCTCAGCGTCGCTCATGGGGCTCTCCTGGTCACTCGGGTTCGGGCATGCCCAGATATTGGGCCAGCATTTGGGTGGAGGGGTTGACCCGCTCGTACATAGCACCGTCCTCAGCGCTGAAGTAGCCGTACTTCACCTGCATGTTCACGATGGCCACCATGATGATCGAGAACCGCAGACAGCCCCAGGCCTCGAAGTAGTCGATGTTCTCGGCTTTGCGGCCCATGGCCTGCTCCCAGCGGGCAATGGTGCCGTTTCGGTCGGCGAAGCCCGGCAGCCAGGCGATGCCAGCCCCCTCGCTCAGAAACCGGTTCATGAACAGGAACCAGCCCAGATCCACCTCGCCGGGCCCGAGGTCGGCCATCTCCCAGTCGAACACGGCCATCACCTTGAAGTCGTCGCCGTACATGAGGTTGCTGGGCCGGGCGTCGCCCCAGTTCAGCTGCACAGGCATCGACCCGGAGGGATCGTTGGCGTCGAACCAGTCGAGGGCGGCGTCGATCAGGGGCTTGGGCCGGTCCTCGGAGGCCCAGTCGGCGTAGTAGCGCTGGTAGCCGAGCTGCTGGGCGAAACCCGGACCGCCGTAATGGGGCCGGGCCACGAAGTCGAAGCCGGCCGCCTGCCAATCGGTGGAGGCCACCGCGGCCAGCGTGTCCACCGACGAGTTGTAGAGCGTGGCCTGCTGCTCAGGGGTGGCCTCGAACACCCAGCCCTCCTGGAAGAACGGCGGGTTGTCGGTGGGCACCCGCCCGTGCAGCCGCTCCATGATGAAGAACGGCTCGCCCAGCACATCGCCGGTGTCCTCCACCCACAGGATCTCGGGCACCGGCACGCTGCCGCAGGCGGCCATGTTCTGCATGCTCCGGTACTGCACGCTCATGTCGTAGGCGGGGAAGATGGCGTAGTTGGTGGGCCTCTTGCGCACCACGATGCCGCTGTCTTTGGTCTGGCCGTCTCGGGTGTAAACGGCGTCGCACACCAGGGTCTCGTTGCTGAACCCGGAGGCCTCGGGGTTCACCAGAAAGGTCACCTCGGCGTCGGACACTCCCGGCTGGGCGTTCATCCACTCCGACAGGGAGGCCTTGATGGCGTCGATGTCGCGGTCTTGGGGAATAGCCATAGAAGCCTGAGATTACCTATCCCGGATCGCGGATTATCAGGCGGGGACGGGGACCACTTCCACCTTGATGCCGTTCACGATGGCGTTGCCGGAGATCTCGTCCACCAGCTCGCCCGGGGCCAGCAGGTTGTTGTTGACCCCGGCGAACTCCTTGGCCACCGAGAGCTGCACGCCGTCGAGGTTGTGGCCCCAGCCGTGGGGCAGGCACACCACGCCGGGCATCATCTCGTCGCTCACCTCCACCGGCACCTCGATGCTGCCGATCTCCGTGCTCACCCGGGCCGCGGCCCCGTCGACCAGTCCCATCCCCTGGGCATCGTCGGGATGCACTAGCAGCGTGCAGCGGTCCTTGCCCTTCACCAGCACCTTCACGTTGTGCATCCAGGAATTGTTGGAGCGCACGTGGCGGCGGCTCACCAGCACCATCCCGTCGTCGCGGCCCAGGCGGCGGTGGAGCCGGCCCACGTCGGCGGTGATGTAGGGCGGGGCCATCTCGATCTTGCCCGACGGGGTGTGGAGGATCTCCGGCACCCGGGGCACCATCGGACCGAAGTCGAGGCCGTGGGGGTTGTCCTTGAAGTCCTGGAGAGTGAGCCCGCCGGGGTTCTCGCCGTAGCGGTCGCCGCGATGGCCCACCCGGATCATGAAGTCGGTCATCCGCTCGGGACCGGCGATGTCGTAATGCGACAAAACGTGCTCGGGATCGAGCCCGAAGAACATGCACAGCCCGGCGAAGAACCCGTCGTCAACGGCCTTCTCGTCGATCTCGTCGTTGGATTGGCCGCCCATGAGCGCGCCCACCCGCACCAGCACCTCCCACTCGTCGGGGCGGTCGCCGTAGTCGAAGATGCGCTCCGACCAGTTGCCCGCGGTGCGAGCCGCCCAAGACCAGATCATCTCGTCCCAGTGGGGCTGCTCCAGCGGCGACAGCCCCGGCAGGATCACATCGGCGTGGCGGGTGGTGGCGTTCACCCAGTTGTCGATGCAGATCATGGCGTCGAGCATGGGCAGCGCCTCATCGAGGCGGCCAGCCTCGGGCGAGCTGATCACCGGGTTGCCGGCGATCACCACCAGCGCCTTTATCTGGCCCTCGCCCGGGGTCATGATCTCCTCCGACAGGCACGACACCGGCACTTGACCCAGCACCTCGGGGGCGCCCCGCACCCGGCTGTGCCAGCGGCCGAACTCGGGCTCTTTGGGCTCCTCGAAGTTGAGGGTGGTCATGGCCGGGGCGACGGGGTTGCCGAACATCATCCCGCCGGCCACGTCGAAGTTGGCGGTGAGCAGGTTCACCACGTCGATCAGCCAGGAGGCCAGCGTGCCGAACTCCTGGTTGCACAATCCGATGCGCCCGTACACACACGCGCTGTCGGCTGCGGCGATCTCCCGAGCCAGCCGCCGGGTGGTCTCGGCCGGCACCTGGGTGGTCTCGGCCACCGTCTCCGGCGTCCAGTCGGCCACCAGGGCCCGCACCTCGTCGAGGCCGTTCACATGGCTTGCCATGGTGCCCAGCTCCACCAGATCCTCGTCGAACAGCACATGGCACAGGGCCAGCAAGAAGGCGGCGTCGGTGCCCGGTGTGATGGGCACCCACTCGTCGGCGTGATCGCAGGTGCCGGTGCGGCGGGGGTCGATCACCACGCACTTGCCGCCCCGCTCGCGGATCTTGTCCATCTCGCCCAAAACGTCGGGGCAGGCCAGGAGGCTGCCCTGGGAGGCGTGGGGGTTGGCCCCCATCACCACCAGATACTGGGTGCGCATGATGTCGGGGGTGGGGAAGGTCCAGGCGTTGCCGTACATGCACTGCGACGACACGTTCTTGGGCCACTGGTCCACCGTGCCCGCCGAGTAACCCATCTCCACGCCCGACTGCAACACCAGCGCGCCCACGTAGCGGCTGATGGAGAAGTTGTGAGCGGCGGGGTTGCCCACGTAGTAGGTCATCGACTCCACGCCGTACTTGTTCCGCACACCGTGGAGCAGCTCCTCGCAGCGGGCGTAGGCCTCCTCCCAGGTGGCCTCCTGGAAGGTGCCGTTCTCGTCTTTCACCAGCGGCACCCGCACCCGGTCGGGATCCTCGTGCAGGTGGCCCAGCGTGGTGCCCTTGGGGCAGATGAAGCCCTTGCTCCACACGTCGTTCCGGTCGGCTCGAATGGGGGGCAGAACCTTCTCACCCTCGGTCTTGATCTCCAGCCCGCACATGGCCTCACACAGCGGACAGGTCCGGTAATGGGTCTCCACAGTCACGCCAGCGATGTTACCGAGGGCCGGTTATGGCCCTTGAATTCAGCGGAGTTGGTCTACGTAGGTGTCGGTGCCGGGGATGGTGGGGATGAAGGGGGCCGACAGGGCGAGGGAGGCCTTGGGGTGGGCGGCCAGGGCGTTGTGGTGGGCGGCCAGGGCGGCGGGGAACACGTCGGCGGGGTCTTGCTCCAAGAACCACAGCAGGCACAGGCGCTGGCCCACTTTGGCGGTGGGGGCCACCGGCGGGGTGCCGGGTTGCTCGATGCGGCCCTGGGCGAACTCCCGGGGGGCGAACGCCAGGCACATCACCGCGGGCGAGCCCAGCAGCACCGAGGGCAGATGGTCGTTGGCCAGCCATTCCTCGAGGGCCTCCTGATCCGACACGTCGGCGGCGTCCACCACCTCCACCACCAGGCCGGCGAAGGGGTGGTTGAGCGCCAGGTGGGGCTTCATGGGGCCGCTGCCGGGGCGCACCACGCCGAAGCGGTAGTGGTGGAAGGCGGTGTACACGTGGTCGCGCTGGGGGAAGCCCCGGCCGTGGGGCATGAGGGCCTCGGCCATGGCCAGAAAGCTCCACCGCTCGGTGTCGTCCTCGTGGCCCGGCGTGCTCCAGTACAGCGAGATGTAGCAACCGGCGTCGGGAGGCTCGAACGCCGGCTCGTCTACGGCGGGGCGCAGGTCGCGCAACGCCCTAGGGGCCACCCAGCGCCGTCCGGCGTACACCCAGGGGCCGTGCATGGCCCCGGAGAAGAAGTGGTCGTCTTCGTACCAGCGGTTGTAGTCGTACTCGCAGCCCTCGTGGGGCTCCACCATGGTGATGAGCGCGCTGCCGATGCCGATGTCGTTGGGCAGATGCAGCGCCAAACGCTCATACACCGACCGGTCGGCCGGGGTCCGATCAGGCTCGCTGCTGGTCATGGGCACCTCCTCGAGGTGGTGGGGGTGGGTGTCTGCTAGGTGAGCGCGCCGGTGGCGGCCAGGGCGGTGATCTCTTCGTTGGAGAAGCCGAGGACCTCCGACATCACCTGCTGGGTGTGCTCGCCCACCATGGGGCCGGCCCGCCACGGGCGGGCGGGGGTGGCGGAGAACAGGGTCACGGGGCCGTCGAAGGTCATGGTGCCGATGGCGCCGTGGTCGAGCTCGATGAAGAACTCCCGGGCCACCAGGTTGGGGTCGGCGTAGAAGTCGCTGGCCCGCAGGGCCACATAGGCGGGCACGCCCGCAGCCCGCAGCTCCTGGGCGGCCTCGAAGCCGTCGCGGGGGGCGAACCAGTCGGCGAGGATCTCATCGGCGGCCGCCGTCTCGGCCCACCGGTCGCCCACCCGGCGCAGGTCGGACACCACCGAGCCCAGCGCCTCCCACTGCTCGTGCGTCTCCACCGCCACTGCGCAGAACCGCTCGATGCCCGCGGTGCGGTACACGCCGTGGGGGGCGGCCCGCTCGGAGCTGAGCCCGGCCTGGGTGCGCACCCGGCCGCTGTCGCGGTACTCCAACACCAGGGGGGCCAAGAAGTGGATGGAGGCCTCGATCTGCGACAGGTCGATGTACTGGCCCTGGCCGGTGCGGTTGCGATGGTGAAGCGCGGCGCCCAGAGCAGAGAGGGCATACCGGGGGGAGATGAAGTCGGTGTAGGCCCCCCAGGGAGCGTTGGGCGGCCGGTCGGGCCAGCCGGTGATGGCAACGAAGCCCCCCAGGCAGGCCCCGTGGAGGCCGAAGCCGGTGTGGTGGGCCTCCGGGCCGGTTTGGCCCCGCATGCAGCTCGAGAGCATCACTGCTGCGGGATTGAGGGCCGCCACGTGCTCGTAGCCGAAGCCCAGGCGATCGGCAGTGCCGGGGGTGTAGTTCTCCACCACCACGTCGGCCCACTCGATCATCCGATCGATCACGGCGGTGGCCTCGGGAACGGTGAAGTTGAGCCCCAGGCCCAGCTTCGACTGGTTCATGTTGGCCATGGGATGCCCGGCGCTCATGGGCGAGGCATGGGGCAGGTGCGGGGGGATCCAGCGCAGGGTGTCGAGGCGGGCCTCGGTCTCCACCCGCACCACGGTGGCCCCCAGGTTGGCCAGGTCTTTGGAGATGAGCGGCCCCGCCGCGATCCACGACAGGTCGGCCACCTTCAGGCCCTCGAACAGCGCGCCCCGGGGCTCCGCCCACACCCGGCTGGGGGCTTCCGGCTCGCCAACGGGGTCGAGGCCCCCCAGCAGCTCTTGGTGCTGGCCCAGGGCGGGCGCCGGATGGCGGAAGACGATGGGGGTGGCCGACAGGCGGGCGAACGGCCCGGCATGGGTGGCGCCGTTGACCTCCACCCAGAAGTCGCGGGCGGCCAGCTGGGGGTCGGCGGCCAAATAGGCGGAGGTGTAGCAGGGCGCCACCAGCATCTTGCCGGCCACGGCATGCTCTTGGATCTCGGCCTGCGTCTTGGTCTTGATGAAGTCGAGCATCTGGCCCAAGGCCCGATTGGCGTCGGCCGGCGCCAGGGTCTCGTCGCCCAACAGCTCCAAGTAGCGCTCCCAGTCCACCTCGCACAGATCTTCGTCGAGGGCGCCCTCGGCGATCACCCAGGCCATGAGCGACTTCATGCCCCGGTTGCCCTGCTCGCCCAGCACCAGGGTCATGCCCACGAAGCCGTCGGCGCAGGGCTCGATGAACGGCATGCGCACGCCGGGAACGATCTCGGGATGGGTCACCTGGGCCCGATCGTCGCCCCGACCGGGGAAGTCCTGGCCCAAAGCGGCGTAGCTGGTGATGGACATCAGCGACCACATCACCGCGGCCTGGATGGAGCTGTCGAGGTGCTGGCCCAGGCCGCTGCGGTCGCGCTCGCACAGCGCCATCACGGCGTCGGCGGCGGCCTGCATGGCCCCGAGGAACGACGTCTCGGGATAGCCCACCGGAGTGGGAACCCGGTCGTGGTCGCCCTGCATGCCCAACAGCCCGCCGGCGGCCGACAGGGTGAGGTCGGTCATGGGCACGGCAGCGTCGGGGGTGCCGATGCCGAACGAGGTCACCGACACGTACACCAGCCCGGGGTTGACTGCGGCCAGATCGTCGGGGCCGAGGCCCCGCTCGGCCAGGTGGCCAGGGGCGAACGACTCCACCAGAACATCGGCGCCGGCCGCCAGAGCCCGCAGCTCCCCCTGGCCCTCCGGGGTGTCTATGTCGCACACCACGCTGTGCTTGCCCAGGCCCCACGCCTCCCAGAACAGCGAGCGGCCGTCGGCGGCGAACGGCGGCGTGGTGCGGGCGTCGCACCCGCCGGGGGGCTCCACCTTGACCACCTCCGCCCCCAGGTCGGCCAGAGTCTTGCCGGTGGCCTCGGCCATCCGGGTGGACAGATCGATAACCCTGATGCCGTCGAGGGCGCCGGTCATGGTTGTGGCTGCGGGACTTGGCTGCTGAACCTGGCTGGGCCTCAGCCGGACAGCAATTCGGGATCGCGGCGCAGCTCGGCTCGCACCATGGCCTCCCAGAACCCGATGAAGTTGTCGCCGGGGCTGCGCTTCATCATCTCCACGTAGCTCTCGGGCAGCACCGGGTTGAGCTCGCCCCCGGCGGCCCGGATGTGCCACCCCCGCTGGCAGCGCTGCTCCAGGGCCACCGCCCGCTGGTGTACGGCCCGGGCCGAGTTGCCCAGCACGAACACGCCGTGGCCGGCCAAAAGGGCCAGCTCGGCATCGCCCATCTTCACACAGGCGCTGCGGGCCGAGGCGGGGTCGTTGACCGCGCCGTCGTACTCGTCCACCAGCACCAGCTCGCCCCCGCCCAGCGAAGACGACTGGTCCATGGCCGGGGGCACCTCGGCCATGTCGGCCCACACCGTGCCGTACAGGGGGTGGTTGTGCATGGCCCAGGCCACCCCGGGGCGGAGCTTGTGCAGCTCCAGGTGCAGGGGGATGCCGGGGGGCACCGGCCAGTCGCCCTCCACCACGTTGCCGTCGAGGTCGATGCGGATCACCTGGCTGGGGCGCAGCTCGTCCCAGGTGATTAGCCACGGGTTGCACATCAGGGTGCCGTCGCCCATGTTCACGGTGATGTGGCCGGCCAGGTGGTCGTTGTAGCCCTCGTGCCACAGGCACCGGGCCAAAAGCACCAGCTCCTCGGCGGTGGACAGATCGGGTATCAGCTTCTCTGCGGTGGGTGTGAACGCCATAGCCTCACAGTAGTGGGCGCCGACGACAGATGGCCCGGCCAACCGCTCGGCCGAGCCCTGAGAACAGCTCGGCCACCGAAGAGCAAAGCCGCCGGGTTTTAGCGGAAAACCGCCAAGTGGTGTCGGCCCTTTGAGCGACCACCGGCTTGACAGATGTGGCTACTCTGTCGCCATGGCCGACTCAATGGCCGCAGCAGTAGGGGTTCACCCCGAGCCCGCCTCCACGGTGGACTACCGGCTGGTGCGAGCCCATGTGCTCCAGCGGATCTTGAGCGGCACCCGAATGGCCGACGACGTGTGCGACGCCCACCCGGAGCTGGTGCGGGCCGGTCGGGAGGTGGGCACCCCCGCCGGCGAGCCGTGCCCGGTGTGCCACGGAGACGAGCTGGCCCTGGTGTCGTACGTGTTCGGCCCCCGGCTGCCGGCCCACGGCCGCTGCATCAGCTACGCGGCGGAGATCGCCAAGCTGGCCCGGCGCAAGGGCCGGTTCACCTGCTACGAGGTGGAGGTGTGTCCCGACTGCCGCTGGAACCACCTCCTGCGGAGCTACGTGCTGCAACCCCGCTAAGCGGAGGCGCTAGCGGGGCTGGGGCCAGAACGGGCGGGCCTGCTCCAGTTGGGCGGCCAGCCGAAGCAGCAGAGCCTCAGCGCCGTAGGGGGCGATGAAGTGGCTGCCCACCGTGAGGCCCCGGTCGTCCCAGTGCAGGGGCACCGACATGGCCGGCTGGCCGGTGGCGTTGGCCATGGCGCAAAACGGGCTGTAGGCCCCCTGGCGGGCGCCCCACGTGGCCACGTCGTCGGCGTCGGCCATCAACTCGCCCAGCGGGGGCGGCACCCGGGCCAGGGTGGGGGTGAGCACCAGATCGATCCCCGAGGCGTGGTACTGGCCCATCTTGCGGCCCATCAGGTGGCTGTCGAGCACGGCCTGGGCATAGTCGGGGCCGGATATGTCGGCGCCCCGAGCCACCATGGAGGCGGCCAGCGGCTCCAGATCGCCCTCGCCGGGGGGCCGCCCGCACACCGCCTCGCGCCGAGCCATCAGCGCGGCGATGTTGGAGGTGGTTATAACCCCCTGGGGGCCGCCCATCCCCCGGCGTATGGGCAGGTCGGCCTCCTCGATGTGGTGGCCGAGCTCCTCGCACAGCGCCACCGCGGTGTCGATGGCCCCCCGGGCCACCTCGTCAATCTCGATGCCGTCGGCCGAGCCGTCCCACACCGCGATCCGCAGCGGGGGCGGCGGCACCGCAATGGCAGCCTCGAAGGCGGTGTCGGGCGTCGGTGCCACATAGGGGTCGCCGGTGGCCAGCCCCGATATGGCGTCGAGCATCACCGCGCTGTCTCGCACGGTGCGGGTGATGGCGTGGGTGGTGGAGTAGCCGCTCCACCCCTCCCCGGCATCGGGGCCGAAGCTCACCCGGCCCCGGCTGGGCTTGAGCCCGAACAAGCCGCAGGCCGACGACGGAATCCGGATGGAGCCGCCCCCGTCGGAGGCGTGGGCCGCAGTGAGCATCCCCGAGGCCACCGCCGACGACGCCCCGCCGCTGGAGCCGCCCGCGCTGCGGGAGGCATCGAGCGGGTTGGCACAGGGGCCGAACAGGGCGGGCTCGGTGGTGGTGGAAAGGCCGAGCTCGGGCGAGTTGGTGCGGCCCACCAGCACCAGCCCCGCCTCCCGGTAGCGGCGCACCACCTCGGCGTCGTGATCGTCGACCGGGGCATCGGCAAAGTAGCGAGACCCGTGGGTGGTAACGGTGCCCCGCATGGCGAAATGCAGGTCTTTGATGGCGAACGGCACCCCCCGCAGCCGCCCGTCGGCGACCGGCTCGGGCTCCACCACCGTGGTGATGGCGTTCAGCTCGGGGTTGCGCTCATCGATGCGGGCCATGGTGGCCTCCAGCACCTCGGCCTCCGACACCTCGCCGGCCCGAATGGCATCGGCCAGCCCCACCGCATCAGTCCGGTCCAACAAATCGTCCATGGCTTCGACGCTAGCGGCCGATTGCAGGCCGAATACAGGCGAGGGGTTGGCACCGATGCTCAGCCGGTGGACTACAGTAGAAGGCGACCGCCGGCAGCCAAGTGCGCTGGACGGGAAAGGGGAACAATCATGGGCTCTAAGCTCACTGCGCCGGCTATCTCCACACGGAAGACAAGCCTGGGTGCCGACCCGCTCGTCATGCTCACCGCCTACGACGCCCCCAGCGCTCGCATGGCCGACGAGGCCGGGGCCGATCTCATTCTGGTGGGCGACTCGGTGGCCATGGTGGTGCTGGGCCACGACGACACCATGAGCGTGACCGTGGACGAGATGGCCCACCACGCCGCAGCAGTGGCCCGCACCCGCCCCAAGGCGATGGTGGTGGCCGACATGCCGTGGATGAGCTACCACGTGACCCCAGCCGGCACCGTGACCAACGCGGCCACCCTGGTGCGGGCCGGAGCCCAAGCCGTGAAGCTGGAGGGCGGCGCCGAGCGGGTGCCCATGATCGAGGCCATCGTGAGCGCCCAGGTGCCGGTGATCGGCCATCTGGGGCTCACCCCCCAGTCGATGCTGGCCCAGGGGGGCTACCGGGTGCAGGGGCGCAGCAGCGAGGCGGCGCTGGAACTGGTGGCCGACGCCAAGGCGCTGGCCCACGCCGGATGCTTCGCCATCGTGTTGGAGGGAATGCCCGCCGCGGTGGGCCAGATGATCACCGACGCAATAGACGTGCCCACCATCGGCATCGGCGCCGGCGGCCACTGCGACGGCCAGGTGCTGGTGTTCCACGACGTGCTGGGATTGGAAACCAGGATGCTCCCCCGGTTCGTGCGCCGCTACGCCACCCTGCACGACGACGGCGTGGACGCCCTGACCCGATTCGCCGCCGACGTGCGGTCCGGGGCGTTCCCGAATCCCGACGAGTGCTACGAGATGAACCCCGAAGAGGAAATGGCCCTCGGCCTGTACGGATACCAGGCATAGCCGGTAGAGTTCTCGTGCAATAAAAGCCCCTGCCCCGAATGTCGGGGCTCCGGTACAAGCCGGGTCCATAGGGAGGTGAGCTCGCAATGCGGGCATACGAATTGATGGTCATCCTGAACGCGGGCGTCGAAGAATCCGACGTGGCCGGCTGCATCGAGCAGGTGACCCAGAACATCGAGGCCCAGAGCGGCGAGGTGAAGACCGAGGATCGGTGGGGCAAGCGCCGCTTCGCCTACGAGATCAACCATCAATCCGAGGGCTATTACCTCGTCCTCGAATTCGTGACCGAGACGCGCGAGATGGGCACATTGGAACGTCTCCTACGACTCGCGGACGACGTGGTCCGCCACAAGCTGATCCGTCTGCCCGACGACGAGGCCGCCCGACGCGGCCTTCTGGGCGACGACACCCCCCTGGCTGCGGCCGGGTAACCCAAGGAGACACAGAGATGGCTTTTGACAACACGGTAACCGTCACCGGCAACATCACCAGAGACCCGGAGCTGCGATTCACCCCCGGCGGCAGCGCGGTGGCCACCTTCGGGCTGGCCTGGAATCGGCGCTGGCAGAACCGCCAGACCAACGAGACCGAAGAGCAGGTGTCGTTCTTCGATGTCACCTGCTGGAACACCCTGGCCGAGAACGTGAGCGAGAGCCTGACCAAGGGCACTCGGGTGATCGTGAGCGGGCGGCTGGAGCAGCGCTCGTGGGAGACCCAGGACGGCGATCGCCGCTCCAAGGTGGAGATCATCGCCGATGAGGTGTCGCCCAGCCTGCGGTGGGCCTCGGTGGAGGTGATCCGCAACGAGCGGCGCGACGGCGGTGGCGGCGGCGGACGCAACCAGGGTGGCGGCGGAGGCGGCTACCAGGGCGGCGGAGGCGGACGCCCGCCCCGCAACCAGGCGCAGGACTACGTTGCTGACGAGGAGCCGTTCTGATGGCCAAGGGACCGAAGAAGCCGAAGGCCAAGGACATCAGCCGGCGGCGCAAGAAGAAGGTCAGCGTCCTCACCCAGGAGGGCATCGGCTATGTGGACTGGAAAGACATCAACCTGCTGCGGCGGTTCATGTCCGACCGGGCCAAGATCCGGGCCCGCCAGGTAACCGGCAACAACCAGCAGCAGCAGAAGGAGATCGCCCGGGCCATCAAGAACGCCCGCGAGATGGCGCTGCTCCCCTACAACAACCGCATCACCACCCAGCGCAGCGCGGGGCGGATGCGAGACGACAGCCGCATCGACGGCCCGGCGCCCCAGCCCACCGCACCCCCGCCCGGCATGCGGCCAGGAGGCGAGATGGACGGCGACGAGCTGGAGCCCATGGACATGGGCCCCGACGCCATGGCCATGGAGGCTCCACCCGAAGAGGGAATGGCCCCGGAGGATGCGATGGCCCCCGAGGCCACCGCTGAGGCTGCTCCTGAGCCAGCCGAAGAAGCCGCTCCCGAGGCCGAAGAGGCCCCAGCGGAGCCGACCGCGGATGAGGCCGTCGAGGCCGCTCCTGAGGCTGAAGAAGCCGCGGCTGAAGCTGAGGAGGCCGAGGAGGAGCCCGCGTCATGAAGGTGGTGCTTCGCGACAACGTCGACGCCTTGGGCAAGAAGGGCGACGTGGTGGAGGTGGCCGACGGCTACGCCCGCAACTTCTTGATCCCGGCCGGCAAGGCCTTCAAGTCGTCGCCGGGGGCCGAGCGCCAGGCCGAGCGCATGCGCCAGGCCCGTGAGCTGAAAGACGCCAAAGAGCTGGCCGAGGCCCAGGAAATGGCCTCCCGGCTGGTGTCCACCCCCATCCACATTGCGGCCCGGGCCGGCGCCGAGGGCAAGCTGTTCGGCTCGGTTACCACCGCCGACATCGTGCGAGCGGTGGCCGAGCAGGCCAACATCATGCTGGAGCGCAAGGCCATCGACACCGAGGGCATCAAGGAGCTGGGCAGCCATTCGGTCATCGCCAAGCCCCATCCCGAGGTGGAGTTCCCCATCACCGTCGAGGTGATAGCCGCCGAATAGCCCCGGGGAGGCCGCTATTGGCAAATCCCCAGGTTATCCACCTATTTCAACAGCGCTTCCCCTAGCGTTACACACTGCGCATTTGCCACAGTAAGCAACCGTGGAATGCGGTCGGGCTGAGCAACTGTCACTGCCGCCTGGACAATAGGTGTAGTGGTGAGCGATCCCTTCCAATATCCCGACGACAGCCGGTCCTCAGCGCCCCCGGGGCGCCTGGGCCGGGTGCCGCCCCACGACCTCGACGCCGAGGAAGCGCTGCTGGGGGCGATGTTGTTGAGCCGCGACGCCATCGCCGATGCGGTGAACCTGATCCGCCCCGAGCACTTCTACCGCCCGGCCCATGCCCATGTGTACGAGGCGGTGTGCAACCTCTACGCCCAGGGCGAGCCGGCCGACGCGGTGACGGTGGCCGCCGAGCTGAACGCCCGGGGCCTGACCGACAAGGTGGGGGGCAACGCCGCGCTGGTCAAACTGCAAACCGGCACCCCGGCGTCGGCGAATGCGGCCAAGTACGCCAACATCGTGCACGAGGCGGCCACCCTGCGGAAGCTGATCGAGGTGGGCGGGGAGATCTCCGAGCTGGGCTACGAGGGCGCCGACGATGTGGTCAAGACGGTGGACTCGGCCGAGGCCATGGTGTACCGGCTGGCCGCCGACCGCATGGGCGACTCCACCGCCCGCATCTCCGAGCTGCTGCCGGCCAACTTGGAACGCATCGAGATGCTGTACGAGAAGGGCGAGATCGTCACCGGCACCCCCACCGGCTACAACGACCTCGACGAGATCACCAGCGGTTTGCAGCCCAACACCCTGGTGGTGATCGGGGCCCGCCCGTCGGTGGGCAAGACCAGCTTCGCGCTGGGCATGGCGGCCCATGCGGCCATGCGGGCCGACAAGCCGGTGCTCATCTTCTCGCTGGAGATGAGCCAGCTCGAGATCAGCCAGCGGATCCTGTGCGCAGAGGCCCGGGTGGACGCCACCCGAGTGCGCACCGGCAAGCTCACCGACCAAGACTGGGCCGACCTCTCCACCGCCATCGGCCGGCTGTCGGAGGCCCCCATCTGGGTGGACGACAACCCGGCGGTAACCATCATGGAGATCAGGGGCAAGTCTCGCCGGCTCCGCAGCCAGGTGGGCGAGCTGGGCATGGTGGTTGTGGACTACCTCCAGTTGATGACCGGGCGCAACACCGCGGAGAACCGCCAAGTGGAGGTGTCGGAGATCAGCCGGGGCCTCAAGATCCTGGCCCGGGAGCTGCAATGCCCGGTGGTGGCGCTCTCGCAGCTCTCCCGCAACCTGGAACAGCGCCAAGACAAGCGGCCCATGCTGGCCGACCTGCGGGAGTCGGGCTCCATCGAGCAAGACGCCGACATCGTGATGTTTTTGTACCGAGACGAGATCTACAACCCCGAGACCCAAGACGCCGGCACCGCCGAGGTGGTGGTGGCCAAACACCGCACCGGCCCCACCGGCAAGACCCGCCTAGCCTTCATCAAACACCACACCCGCTTCGCCAACATGGCCCGCTCCGCCTGAGCCAGCTAAGTGGGAAAATTGTTTCCAATTTTCCCACTTAGGGGGCTCTTTTCCTTTTGACTCAAACGTCCCAGTGTGTGCAGCATTGCGTGGCCACCCAAGCAAGGGAATTGCCCAGCGGCAGCAGGGCGGTCCGCTACCGGGGGTCTTCGCCGATGTACAGGATCAAAGGCCCGCGGTCGGTTTCGGCCCACAAGATGAGCCAGTCATCACTAGCCCAGCGAACCGGCACCCCCCACACTGGTGGATCCCGGTAGCGGCGAACACGCACTTGCGGCGCTGCCGGGTTGGCTTCGATCTCGTCGAGAACGTCGTTTACTCGGTCCCGGAGTCCGACTCGAGCGGAGTCGTGCTCCAACGCGGAGAGTTGCCTGTCCGCATCGGCCCAGAAGAGCAACTCTGTCACGTTCCTATCGTAACAAGCAGGTAATACCCTATAGGGTCAATCGGGGCACTGTTCGCTAGTGCCCGCACCGCACCGGCTAAGGTAGGGAACGGCAGGAACCCCCACCAAGGAGACACACCGATGTCCCACCTAGTCGAGCTGGATGCTCGCCGCCGGGTGGCACTGGGCAAGCTCGGCAACCCGGAGCACACCCGCTACCTGGTCACAGAACATCCCGACGGCACCCTCATGCTCACCCCAGCAGTCGTCATGACCGCGCACGAGGAGGCATTGCTTCGGCACCCCGAGATCGTCGCCCAGGTTGAGGCCGGCCTCGCCGACCCCTCCAAAGCCGCGCCCTCCAAGGCCAGACGCCCGCGTCCGCAGCCTGCACCGTAGAAGGCCGCAACGGGGCCCAGCACGCCCGGCACGGCGCTGCCGACAGCGCCAAGACAAGACCCGCCTAGCCTTCATCAAACACCACACCCGCTTCGCCAACATGGCCCGCTCCGCCTGATCCAGCCAAGTGGGAAAATCATTTCCAATTTTCCCACATAGGAGGCTTTTTCCTTTTGACTCAAACGTCCCAGTGTGTGCAGCATTGCGTAGCGAAACCAATCTGAGGAGGAAAAATGGACGACACATTGATTCTGACGATCGTGTTCTGCGCTTGGGGGCTTGCAGCCATCCTTGTGATGCTCTACTTCCATTGGATATGGAGCAAGGAGCAAAGGGAACGGGAGCTCAAGAAATTCATTGCAGAGTCGCTTCAAGACTGGCCCGTCGAGAGAGCTCTCAATGACTGGTTCGAGGCTGCTGCCAGCGAAGGGCGTGCCAGATACACACTCGAAGACTGGCTGAAGACCGCTACTAGCGAGGGGCGAGCCAAGTACACACTGAATGATTGGCTTGAGACCGCCACCACCGAAGGGCTAGCCAAGCACAGACTCGAAGACTGGCTGAAGACCGCTCTGGCCAGTTGGCCGGTCAGAGAAGAGCTGCGGAAACAAATCGGCGACATCGTCGAATCCGAAGTCCGCAGACAGCTCCTAGACGCAAGACTCAAGGCTGCATAACCAACCAGAGCAGCCAGGCGAACCCGGCAGGGGGGGTTGGTCCCCCGGTGCTGGCACCCCCACATTCGCCGAGGACGTGGAGCAGGTTATCGCCATGCACCTGGTCGGCTGGCCTTGAAGGCACTAGCGGGACGACAGCGCATGACCGCTTGGGGCGCAGAGGTTCCGACGCTTAGCCCGCATCGAACTCTAACCCGAGACCTGCCACCCGCTAGTTGCTAGACAGCTTCGGCAGGAAGTTCTTTGTCCAGCTTGGCCTCGATACGAATCAAGCGCTCCCCGTGTTGGCGAGACGTCGCTGGTACCGCTCGGGGTCGGCTAGGGCCTGGAGGTGCAATCCGTCGTCATGATCGTCGTAGGGTTTCAGCCGAACCGCCAAGCAGGCTCCCATCGCGGCGAGCAGGCTCTCGACCATGCTGACAGGAGGGCGGAATGCGCCGTCTTCGATCTTTTCTGCGCGCTCGGCGCTGACCCCAGCTGCGGCGGCGACTTGGCCGAGCGCAGCTTTTGTCTGGGCTCGTTGTCCGCGCAGCAAGATCGCACCCCAGCCTCCTCCATCGCGGCGGGTGGGCCCAGCAACGTCGCCTACAGCGTCGGCTGCTGATGCCCGCGGTTGCTCCTAACGTCCGACTCCCCCTTGCCTGAGGACAGCCCTGGGGATTTGATCCCGCCTATTGCAATCAGCTTGCAGATCGGTACACTTAGAACCCCGAAATGCAAAAACGGCATTTTGCCCAGCCCCGCCCCAGTGGCGGGGCATCTGCATATGTAAACTCAAAAATGTAATTCCATGATCGGGATTTCAAGAAGGGAAGGCCACCAAGTGGCTGATTTTCGGTCGCTCTGATGTCGCAAGAGCCTCAGCAGTCTGATGTCCAGATTCAGGGCGACCCTGAGATGCGAGGCGGCATCTGGGCAAATTTCGCCATGGTCAAGCACTCACCACACGAGTTCACCATTGACTTCTGCCGCCTCGACTACGACCTCGAGCCCGTCTCGGGGATCATCGTGCAACGGGTCAACATGTCCCCGCTGTTCGTCAAACAGTTGGTCGACGCACTAAACGAGAACCTAGACAAATACGCCACAAACACGCCTGACGGCATAATCATCGACGGAGACGACAATGACTGATTTCATCGAAACACACGACACTAAGCTGGTGCTGGTCGCAGGTCAGGACCCGGAGCCGGTGACGGCCACAATAAGGTGGGGCGTTCGAAGCCAGGAGGAACCTCTCAAAGCACGGAACGTGGGGTCAGCAGTAGCCCGAGCTGCGAACGAAGTAGCACGGGGCTTCAAAAAGGGGCATGACGCCCTCTTCGAGCCGCCGTGGCTCCAGTCCAATAGTAAGTGAGCAGCGCTTTTTTCCAAACGGGGGGATTCCTCGCCTTTGCGTTGGCGATGGGGACTCTCGTCGCAGCAGTTTGGCTCGGCATTCTCGGCCACGGCCAAGGCTACCTAATCCCAATCGCCTACTTCGCCAGCACGTTCGGTGTGAAACTCCTCAACCGCTAAAACCTCCGACCCGACGCGGGCCAGCGCTTCCGCGTCCGGCGCGGTGGCGTGGGTTTCTATGGCGGCGGGCGGCGCCTCGCTCTCGCGGTCCTCGGAGTGGAACAACGCAGCGCTCTCCCGGCACATCCAGCGCGGCAATGGCAAAAAGCGCCGCCCCCTGGGACCCGTCCGGGCCATCCTCGCCATTTTGGTCTCCACGGGTTCGACCCTACCCCAAGAGCCGGATATCGCCAGACCGGGAATCACCAGGCAAGCGCGGGACAGAGCGTGGAGTGGCCCGGCCCCAGCGGCCGGGCCACTCCTGAATTATTGGTTCTTGCGAACTAGGTTGGTTGTTAGCTAGTAGCTGGGGTTGGGAGCGCTGTGCCCGTGGTGGGGGACGGGGGCCGTGAGCACTCGTCGGTGGCCAGCACGCCGGCTGAGTCGCCGAACGACGTGCTGCCCAGAGCAGTGCATGCCGCTTTCAGCGCATCGGCGTACTGCTCATGCGTAGAGAACGCCGCGTTGAGGGCGTTCTGTCGGGCAACCGCCTCACGGCGGGTGAACGGCAGCGAGCAGATGTCGGCCACGCCGTCGCCGTCGCTGTCGAACGCA
>JAJEIJ010000039.1:0-24501 GCA_022827725.1 Acidimicrobiia bacterium | reverse complement strand
GATCAGATCAGCGATGGCAACGACGACTGGGCAGACGTAGCGCGGGATCGCCGACGCTCGATCGCCACAGCATCTGTGGATGAACCCCGCTAGGCGATGGCCGAATACGACGCGAGGCGGCAGCGCAGCTTGGCTCGGTCGCCAGTCGACTTGAGACCCATGCTCGCTCCCGCGATCGACCAAGGAACCCGACCACTATGCATCCCCATTGTCGTGACCGCCTCTCATGAGGCATGTCGCACGCAGCCTCCCGAGCCGCTCGCACCCGATGCTTTGTGGTTAAGTTGCGTCACGAACGGCACGGCATCTCGTGAGGGCACAACACTGGAAGCTGTCGCCGATGCCCTCCGGACGGATGGCCAGCCCAGATTGGCGGATTGGCCATTCAACACGGCGATCCTTCACGAAGCCGACCCGATCCCATTAGCGGCCCAGGCGTCCACCTGGCACCAAGCCGATTTGTCCTCCGTGCTGGTTGCCAACGACGGCATAGAAGATGACATCGAAGACCAGTTGGCGATCGGCCTCGTTGTTGCTTTGATAATTGAAGTCACGACGGAGTTCGAGCAAGCCACGTCCAATGGCACCATCGAAGTGCCTCCATTGACGGCACCGCAGGGTTCCTACCACGCGGTGTTGGTGGTTGGAGCACGAACACAAGAACGAGTCCGAGCGCTGCTGGTACGAAACAGCTGGGGACCCGGATGGGGAGCGGGCGGCTACGGGTGGCTGCCGTTGGACTACCTCATCGCGTTCGGGGCACGCGCTGGCGCGATTGACCCCGCGAGCTTCGCAAGCAGCCCACCACCAATCACATGGGGGACCGACTCCTGATGACGAACGAATCACTCACCCTTGCCGAATACCAGCGCCGATCCCAACGAACCGATCACTTCCCGCAGCTGGGCGACAAAGAAAATGACGCGCTGCTGGGTCCGCTACTCGGACTCGCCGGTGAAATAGGAACATTGCACGCCGGCTACAAGAAGTGGCTACGAGATGGGGATTCCTATGAGCTCTTCAAGGAGAACGTTGCAGAGGAGCTCGGTGACATTCTGTGGTACACGGCAAATGCCGCCGAGAAGGCCGGACTCTCGCTCGACGAGATCGCCCGGAGCAACCTGGCTAAGACCTCCGATCGATGGCCATCTCGCGGAGGCGAATCGCCGAGACGCCGAAAGCCATCTGAACACTTCGACTACGGGCTACCACGGCGACATCAGCTTCCCCGCACGTTCACCGTGACGATTCGCCCAGTACCCAGTGACGGCCCCGAACCGCTGATCGAAATGACCTGGAATGGGAAACGCGTCGCCGACCCGCTTGGGGACAACACCTACGACGACAGCGGCTACCGGTACCACGATGCATTCCACCTGGCCAACGCCACAATCCTGGGTTGGTCGCCCGTGGCCCGAGGCAAGATCTTCAAGCGCAAACGTCCGAGAGGAACAAAGGCTGATGCCGTCGAAGACGGCGGTCGAGCAATCGTGGTGGAAGAGGCATTCACTGCATTTATCTTCGAGTACGCCCAACAGCACAACTTCCTCGAAGACGTGCGGCACCTCGACTACAACGCTCTAAAGACGTTCCAGACCTTCACAGCCGGCCTAGAGGTTGCAAAGCGCCACCTCTGGGAAGTCGAGCAAGCCATACTCCAAGGATTCGCCGCATGGCGACAACTCCGAGATAACGACGGCGGTGTTATACATGGCGACCTTGTCGCCAGAAAGCTTACCTACACACCGCTGGCGTAGAGGCGGGTTAGCGCGGGCTGCGGTGACCGCTCTGGCCAAGAAAGACCGCTTTGCGCATCGCCGACTACGAGGTACGAGAGATTGCTGACGAAAATTACGTCGGTCATTCTCCAATGATCTTTGGAGAGGGAGAAGGAATAGAGACAAGAGTTGGGATCTCAGCCTGTGTTTCACGCTGGGCGGTTGCAACCACGAACTTCAGCCCCTCGGTGCTTGTGAGTCCCCTTCAAGGTCACCGCCCCGGTATGCTGGTGTCAGACCTTGATGCGGATACGTGTCGGTCACCGTCTACACGGGAGGAGCCGCCTTCGGGCCGCTCCTCCCTTTGCTTTCGGCCAGAAGGCAAGGCTGCTCTGGAAGCCGGGTAGACGAGCCGTGGCGACCGGGGGTGGTGGCTCGGAATGGTGCGCTGTCCTTCGGTTTCGGCTGAAATGGGGGTTGATGATCACGGGGGAGCTGAAGAGCAGGATCGACGCTGTCTGGAATGACTTCTGGTCGGGGGGGATATCGAATCCGCTGGAGGTGATGGAGCAGCTCACCTACCTGCTGTTCATCAAGGCTCTTGACGAGCGGCAGATGCTGGCGGAGAACAAGGCGAACCAGACTGGGGAGCCGATAGACGATGTCATCTTCCCCGAGGGGGACTACTTCCATCCCGAGGGACGTGCCAAGGGGCGGCCGTACGGCGATCTGCGCTGGTCGAGGTTCAAGAACATGGCGGCGGCGGAAATGTACGAAGTGGTTGATGACTACGTTTTCCCGTTTCTGGAGCAGCGTGCTGAGGAAAGTACCCACGCTGAGCACATGAGCGGAGCCCGGCTCTCGATTCCCACTCCGGCGTTGTTGCAGAAGGCGGTGGATGGCCTGGATGCGATTCCGATGGCGGATCGGGACACCAAGGGTGATGTCTACGAGTACATGCTGTCCAAGATCGCCACTGCGGGGCAGAACGGCCAGTTCCGGACGCCGCGGCACATCATTCGGCTCATGGTAGAAATGGTGGCTCCCCAGCCAGACGACACGATTTGTGATCCTGCAAGCGGGACGTGCGGGTTTCTGGTGGGAGCAGGCGAGTACATCCGCGACAAGCATCTGAGTGCGTTGATTGATGACGTGAAGTTGAAGCACTTCCACAACGGGATGTTCTCCGGGTACGACTTCGACAACACGATGCTTCGCATCGGGTCGATGAATATGCAGCTCCACGGAGTGCAGAACCCAGACGTCAGCTATCGGGACTCGTTGGCCGAAGACCACGCGGGCGATGCCGAGGCGTACAGCCTCATTCTTGCCAATCCGCCCTTTGCTGGCTCGCTCGACTACGAGGGCACGTCGAAAGGCCTCTTACAAGTGGTCAAGACCAAGAAGACAGAGTTGCTGTTCTTGGCGCTGTTCCTGCGACTGCTCAAACCCGGCGGCCGAGCGGCTGTGATCGTGCCCGATGGGGTGCTGTTCGGCTCGACGAAGGCCCACAAAGAGCTTCGCCGTCTCCTGGTCGAAGACCAGAAACTCGAGGGCATCGTCTCCATGCCAAGCGGAGTCTTCAAGCCGTATTCAGGGGTCTCTACTGCGATCCTGCTGTTCACCAAGACCAACTCTGGCGGTACCGACCACATCTGGTTCTACGACCTCAAGGCCGACAGCTACAGCCTCGACGACAAGCGCAACCCGCTACTCGACGACGGCAAGCTCGGGGTTGCAGCCGGGCTGCTCAGCGATGAAGAGCACACCAAGAACAACCTCCCCGATGCCCTTGTTCGTTGGCGACAGCGTGATGAAACGGAGCTAGAGCGTGCTCCTTCTGATCAGTCCTTCTGTGTACCCAAAGCCGACATCGCCGCCAACGACTACGACCTCAGCATCAACCGGTACAAGGAAGTCGTCCATGACCAGATCGAATACGCCACGCCAACTGAGATCCTCGATGAACTCACGGCGCTGGAAGAGGACATCCAGAAGGGAATCGATGACCTCAAGGCGATGCTGGGATGACTGTCGGTTGGAGGGATCTGCGTCTCGGGGATGTTTGTGAACTGAAATACGGCAAGTCTCTGCCGCAGGCCACGAGATCGGGCAGCGGCTTCTCTGTGTTTGGCTCTAACGGGCAAATCGGACAGCACGACGAGGCAATAACAGCGGGGCCGACCATCGTCGTTGGTCGAAAGGGCTCTTTCGGCGAGGTGACGTTCTCGTCTGACAGCTGCTGGCCCATTGATACGACCTACTACGTGGATGAATCTGCAACTGACGCTGACTTACGGTGGCTGTACTACCGCATGAAGGCCATGCCCTTGACGCAGCTGAATAGAGCGGCGGCAGTACCTGGCCTGAATCGAGAGGATGCCTACGCTCAGACCCTGCTCTTGCCTCCAGTCGATGAGCAGCGGCGGATTGCGGCGGTGCTGGATGCGGCTGAAGGGCTCCGGGCGAAGCGCCGCCAGGCTCTCACCAAGCTCGACTCCCTGACCCAAGCCATCTTCATCGACATGTTCGGCGATCCCGTGCTTAATCCGAGAGGATGGCCGGTGGAAGCACTGACCAAGCTCGGAGATCTTGACCGCGGTGTATCCAAGCATCGCCCCAGAAACGACCCCGTACTTCTAGGAGGGACCTGGCCATTAATCCAGACGGGCGACGTTGCAGGGTCAAATGGCTACATAACGAATTTTGTGATGTCGCGGGACATCGGAAAGGTGTGAACCTGCGCGGGGCGGGTTTTCAGGTTTTGTTTCGGGGTTGGTGGTCGGTGTTGGGGTTGAGGGTGAGGTGTCGGAGGAGTTCTCCGGTTTGGGTGTCGATGACGCGGATGTCGAGGTCGGCGGCGAGGAGGGTGACGGGGGTGTGTTTGTGTGCTCTGCCGATGCCGATGTGGTGGAGTTTGCCGTTGTGGCGCAGGGTGACGGTGCCTGATTTGTCGATGCGGTCGCGTCGGACTCGGAAGTGGGTTGTGTCGCCTGTTTGGCCGGGTTCGGCTTTGGGGGTTCGGGTGTAGGCGGCGGCGGGGGTTCGGCGGTTGAGGCTGCGGTGGGGGCGGTTGTGGTTGTAGGCGCGGGTGAATTCGTCGAGCTGGGCTTGGAGGGCGTTGAGGGTGTCGGCGGGGGTTCGGGCGTTGAGCCATTTCTTGAGGGTTTGCTGGAATCTCTCGACTTTTCCGCAGGTGGTGGGGTGGTTGGGCGCGGAGTTCTTCTGGGCGACGCCCAGGTGGGCGAGGCGGGCCTCGAAGGCGTTGCGGCCGCCTTTCCCGCCGGCGAGCCGGGTGGTGTAGACCATGGCGTTGTCGGTGAGCGTCGAGGCGGGACACCCGTGCTGTTCAGCGGTTTTGTCGAAGGTGTCGACGACTATGGGGCCGGTTATGCGCCGGTGGGCGCTCACCGACAGCGCGTAGCGCGAATGGTCGTCCAGCCAGGTGATGACCTCGACGACAGACCCGTCTGCCAGCGCCCAGTGGCAGAAGTCGGACTGCCACATCTCGTTGGGCAGGTCGGCCTCGAAGCGGACATAGGAGGAGCGGGGCCGTTTTTTGGGGCTGGTGTCGACGAGGCCGAGCTCTTTGAGGCGCCGCCAGATAGTCGCGGGCGACACGGTGTGCCCGTGTCGCTGCTGGAGGTGCCAGCAGATGGTGTGGGGCCCGGCGTCGAGGCCCTGGGCTGCGAGCTCTGAGCGCAGGTTCACCGCCAGCTCCACCACAGAGTCCGGGATCGCCGACGGCGCGGAGCGGGGCCGCTTCGATCGGGGCTCGAACGCCGCGGGCCCCTCGGAGCGGTACCGGGCCATGAGCTTGGAGACCCAGCCCTCCGACACCCCGTAGCGCCTGGCTGCCTGGGCCTGGGTGATGCCCTCGACAGCTACCGACATGATGATCGCCCGAGCCTTCGACACCCCCTACAATCACCCGCACGACCACCCAACAAAGTTTCCTATGTCTCGCGACATGGGTTTCCTATGTCCTGAAACAACACAGCTACATAACGAATTTCACGGATACCTATTCCGACGCGGGACTGGCGCAGAGCAAGATCTGGCCAACTGGCACGTTATGCATAACGATTGCAGCCAACATTGCAAAGACCGGGATTCTCACGTTCAATGCATGCTTTCCGGACAGCGTTGTGGGGTTCAGTGCTCGACTGGAGGGAGCAGCTGAATACACCCGCTGCTTTCTGAACTTTTTGCAGCCAGTCCTTGAGAAGCAGGCGCCGGAATCAGCACAAAAGAACATCAATCTAAAGGTCTTGCGTAGACTCCAAGTTCCAGTACCGCCTGAAGCTTCGATCGCGGAGTTTGCCAAGCGAATTAATGAAGTAAATGTTCTTTATCAAAATGGGGCAAAGCACCAGATGAGGCTGGACACCCTCTTCGCATGCCTGCAGCAGCGGGCATTTCGGGGTGAGCTGTGAGCGGGTCGCAGTTCTCGTTTCTGAAGGCTGAGTTCGCTGAGGAGTTCGAGATGGCGGTGTGGGCTGAGCAGCACGCTCTGTCCGATCCGGGACCGGCAGTTGTATATGCGCGGAAGTGTTTGGAGTCGGGGGTCAAGTGGGTCTTTCGGCATGATCGGGCGCTGCCGGAGCCGTACGAGGACAAGCTGGGCGCGTATCTGAACGAGCCAGCATTCCAGAGATTGTCTGATGGTCGGGTATTTGGTGTGGCGAGGAAGATCCAGCGGGCGGGAAATCGGGCGGTGCATGAGTCGAAGGCACCCTCGAAATTGGAGGCTGTGGAGATTGTCTCGGCATTGTTCCAGTTCTGTTTCTGGTTGGCGTTCACCTATGGCCGTTCTTCGAAGCCCGATCCGTCACTGCGTTTCGATCCGCACAAGCTCGTAGAGGCAGAGCGAGCTGACAAGGCTTCGCTGAAGGAGCGACAAGACCTTGAGGAGCGGCTGGAGCGGGAGACCGAAGAGCATTTGCTAGCTCGTCAGCGACTGGCGGAAGCCACCCGGACTGCTGAGGAGCTTGAGGCTGAACTGGCTGAGTTGCGAGTCGAGGTGGCAGCAGCGAAGAAGGCAGCCGAGTCGGCCCCGGCGGAGGCGTATGACTGGTCGGAGGCCGACACCCGCCGGTACAAGATCGATGCACTGTTGACTGAGGCAGGTTGGACGGAATTCGTCAAGGGTCGCGATGTCGAGTACGAGGTGCAGGGGATGCCGTCGGACTCAGGGGTCGGTTATGTCGACTATGTGCTTTGGGGCACTGATGGCTTGCCACTGGCGGTGGTGGAGGCAAAGAAGTCGATGGTCGATCCTCGGGTGGGTCAGCAGCAAGCCAAGCTGTATGCCGATTGCCTTGAGGTAGAGTCCGGGCAGCGGCCCTTGGTGTTCTACAGCAACGGCTATGAGCACTGGCTGTGGGACGACACCCAGTATCCGCCTCGACGGGTGCAGGGCTTCTATTCCTGCGACGAGCTAGCCCTGCTCATCCAGCGTCGCGAGACCCGCCAGCGGCTGTCGTCGCAGGATGTCGGAAAGCGGATCGTGGATCGCCCCTATCAGGAGCGGGCAATTCGGGCGATTTCTGAGCGCTTCGAGGCCGACAAGCAGCGAAAGGCGCTGTTGGTGATGGCCACCGGTGCGGGCAAGACCCGCACGGTGATCGCCCTGGTCGATCTGTTGTTGCGGGCCGGCTGGGTCAAGCGGGTGCTGTTCTTGGCGGATCGTACAGCGTTGGTGAACCAGGCGGTGAACGCGTTCAAAGCCCATCTGCCAGATTCGGCGCCGGTGAATCTGGTGACCGAGGGCGACGAGGACGGGCGGGTGTATGTGTCGACTTATCACACGATGGTCGGCAAGATCGACGAGTACCGGGCTGACGGCACCCGGCGGTTCGGCGTCGGACATTTCGATCTGGTGGTGATCGACGAGGCGCACCGGTCGGTGTACCGCAAATACCGGGGTATCTTCGACTACTTCGACTCCCTGCTTGTGGGGCTGACCGCCACCCCCAAAGACGAGGTGGACAGGAACACCTACGACCTGTTTGACCTGGAGACCGGTGTGCCCACCGACGCCTACTCACTTGACGATGCCATCAAGGACGGTTTTCTGGTGCCGCCAAGGGGAGCGTCGGTGCCGTTGAAGTTCGTGCGCGAGGGCATCCGCTACGACGAACTGAGCGAAGACGAGAAGGACAAGTGGGATGAGCTCGACTGGGGTCATGACGAGGAAGGGGAGCCGCTCGATCCCCCCAGTGAGGTGGATGCTGCCCAGTTGAACAAGTGGCTGTTCAACGAGGACACCGTCGATCGGGTGCTCAAGCACCTAATGACCGAGGGCATCAGGGTGGCCGGCGGCGACCGGCTGGGCAAGACGATCCTCTTCGCCAAAAACCAGCTCCACGCCGATTTCATCAAGGAGCGGTTCGACGCCAACTATCCGCATCTGGATGCTGGGAACTTCGCCCGGGTGATCACCCACCAGGTGAACTACAACCAGAGCCTGATCGACGACTTCTCCAACAAGGACAAGGCCCCCCACATCGCTGTCTCCGTGGACATGCTCGACACCGGAATCGACGTGCCCGAGGTGGTCAACCTGGTGTACTTCAAGCTGGTCCGGTCCAAGACCAAGTTCTGGCAGATGCTCGGGCGCGGCACCCGGCTATGCGAGAACCTGTTCGGCCCTGATGACCACAAGATCCACTTCAAAGTGTTCGACTTCTGCGAGAACCTCGAGCACTTCAGCCAGGAGTTCGACTCTGCCGAACCATCGGGAGCCAGGCCGCTGAGCGAGGTCTTGTTCTCCGCCCGCCTTGAGTTGCTGCACGCTCTTGAAGGCATCGAAGCCCTTGGTGGCGAGCGGGCGGAGGTGGCGGCCACGCTGCGGGAGACCGTGGCGTCGATGAACGAGAACAACTTCCTGGTGCGCCCCCACCTGGAGCTAGTGGAGCGCTTCCGCACGCCCGAGGCGTGGGAGAAGGTGACGCTGGAAGACCTAGCGGCGCTCAGTGATCGGGTTGCCAAGCTGCCCGACCAGCTCGACCCCGAACTCGAGGAAGCCAAGCGGTTCGACGTGGTGATGCTCAACGCCGAGCTGGGCCTGCTTCGCGGTGAGCCCTTCGAGAGGCAGCGCAACCGCATCATCAACATCGCATCAGCGCTCGAAGATCTCGGGACCTCGATTCCGGTGGTCGCGGAGCAACAGGAGCTGATCGCCGACATCCAAACCGACGAATGGTGGGACAACATCAGCTACCCAATGCTCGAAGACGCCCGCAAGCGGCTGCGCAACCTCGTCCACCTCATCGAGCGCACCCGCAAGAACGTTCTGTACTCAGACTTCACCGACGAGCTCGGCGAGAGCACCGAGGTCGAGCTCCCCGGAACCGGCGGCAGCGTTGCCAGCAACGAGTTCGAGCAGTTCCGCAAGAAAGCCCGACACTTCCTCAACGAGCACCTGGCCAACGACATCGTGGCCAAAGTCCGAAGCGGAGAACCGATCACCGCCGCCGACATGGACGAGCTCCAGCGGGTGCTCGTAGCCGCCGGCATCGGCGACACCGACACATTCGCCCAAGCCTCACAACGAGCCGGCAGCTTCGGCCTGTTCATCCGCTCCATCGTCGGCCTAGACCGAGCCGCCGCCAAACAAGCCTTCGCCCAATTCCTCGACGACAAGCGCTACACCCGCAACCAGATCGAATTCGTCAACCTCGTCATCGACTACCTAACCCAACACGGCACCATCGACCCCGGCCGAATCTATGACTCCCCCTTTACCAGCGTCGCCCCCGAAGGCCCCGACGCCATCTTCCCTGCCCCCGACCTAGACGAGTTCTTCAACATCGTCCAACACCTCCACGACACAGCCGCGGGCTGATCAGGACGTCAAACGCCCTCGGCCAGTCGGTTCTCGGTCCAGTCGATCTGCAACTCCCGAGCTGCGAAGCGCCAGCCTTCATCCAGGCGGACGAATTGGTCGTGATAGCGGATGAACATGATGAAGTCGGTGGCCGGAGTGCCGTTGTCGGGGACCGTCAAGTGATGGGCAATGCAGTAGGTCTCTCCGGTGGCGGTGTCGCCGGTGATATCGGTCTGCTGTTGGCCCAGGAAGTGAAAGGTGGCGTCGTAGGTCATACGGGAGATGGCCCGGGCAATCTCCTCTCGCCCTGTCCGCTCGCTCAGAATCGTCCCCCCGCTGGGCAGGTCGACGCGGCGCAGCACCCCGTCGGGGGCGAAGCAGGCCGCCACTCCTTCAGGATCGCCTCGGTCCACACAACGGGCATAGTCGGCGGCGAGGTCGGCCAGGGCATCTCGATCAGACATTTCTCTAGAGTAGGCTGCGGCCATGGCTGTCATCGATGCTGTTGATTTGGATGTGCGCCGGGTAGCGGGCGCGCTGGGTGCCGAAGTTCGGGGGTTGTCGCTGGCCTCGGTGTCCGATGAAGAGTTCGCGCTCATCCAAGAGCTCTTGGACGAGCACTTGGTGCTGTTCTTCCCCGACCAGCACCTCAGCCCCGACGAGCATCGGGCGTTCGCCATCCGCTTCGGCGAGCCGGAGATCCATCCCTACATCCCCAAACTGGACGACGACCATCCCGAGATCGTGGTGCTGAAGGGGGAGTCGGGCTATGTGGCCGACGTGTGGCACACCGACTGCACGTTCGAGGACTCTCCGCCCATCTGCTCGGTGCTCAACGCAATGGTCATGCCCCCCGCGGGCGGCGACACCATGTGGTCGAACATGTACAAGGCCTATGAGACCCTGGCCGAGCCCATGAAGCAGATGATCAACGGGCTCACCGCCATCCACACTGCGGCCAACTACGGCCAACCCGACCACAAGGCCGAGCACCCGGTGGTGCGCCGCCACCCCCGCACCGGCCGACCGTCGCTATACGTGAACAAGCAGTTCACCCGGCGCATCCCCCAGCTCAGCCGGGATGAATCGGAGACGCTGCTGGACCTGCTCACCGCTCACGCCTGCAAGACCGACTTCACCTGTCGCTACAGCTGGAGCGAGGGCACCATCGGCATCTGGGACAACCGGGCCACCCAGCATTTTGCGGTGAACGACTTCGACGGTGCCCGGGCCATCAGCCGAGTCACCATCCTGGGCGACCACCCCGAACCAGCCTTCGACACCACCCAGTGGGGCCCGTACCAATACGAGCGGGTCTCCGCCGCCGCCTACGGCCTCGACCGCGACTAGCTAAAGCACCTCATTTGTTCTCCTCGCCGGTAGGAGAGGCGGCAGCCTACGCTGCATGGCCGATGGGGGGTGAGCCTCGATGAGCGAGAAGGTCAACCACGTCGGACTGGCAGTGGCCGACTTGGATGCCGAGGTTGATTTCTGGACTGGGGCCCTGGACTTCGAGCGGGTCGGGGCTCTGGATGCCGATGACGCGTCGACTGGCCAGCTCTTGCGGATGGAGAGACCGGGGTTGCGTGCGGTGTATCTGCGCAAAGGCGACTTTGTGCTTGAGCTCTTGCAGTTCCGCGGCGCCGGGTTGGTGGATCGACCGGCCCGGGTGGTGAACGAGCCCGGCCTCACCCACCTCTCGCTGAACGTTTCCAGCATGGATGCTGCCCTCGAGCGAGTGAAGGCCCACGGCGGAGAGGTGCTGGAAGACACCCGCCTATGGGACGTGGCGGTGATGATCCGCACCCCCGCCGGACAGCTGGTGGAACTGCTAGTGGGCTTCGAGACCCCGACCACCGACCTGGGAGAATGACCCGGTGATAGGAAACCCCAGAACCTATTGGGAGGCAATCGAGGCCCGGGCCGCCGCCACCCCCGACTCCCCGCTCACCATCGAGCCCGACGGCACGGTGATGACCTTCGCCGGGTTCCGGGATTCCGCTGAAAGGGTCGCTGCCGGGCTGGCTGCACTGGGAATTGCCGCCGACACCCGGGTGTCGTGGCAGCTTCCCAATGGGCGGGCGTCACTCATCTTGTCGGCCGCGCTGGCCCGGCTGGGGGCCATTCAGAACCCGATCATCCCCATCTACCGGGAGCGGGAGGTGGGCTTTGTGGTCCGCCAAACCGGGGCCCGGCTCTTGGTGGTGCCGTCGGTGTGGCGGGGCTTCGACTACCAGGCCATGGCCAACACCGTGGTGGCCACCACCGAGGAATGCGACGTGCTGGTGTGCGACGGCGACCTCCCCGAAGGTGACCCCGCCACGCTGGCCCCGTTCGAGGCGCCTTTGGACGACGAGGGACGACTACCGGTGCGGTGGATCTACTACACGTCGGGCACCACCGCCGACCCCAAAGGGGCCAAGCACGGCGACGACTCGGTGATCGCCGCCGCCCGACACGTGTGGGAAAATCTGGAGCTGCGGGCCGACGACGTGTGGCCCTTGGCCTTTCCCTACACCCACATAGGCGGCATCAGCCTGCTCATCGCCACCCTGGTGTGCGGCACTCCCATGTTGATGGTGGAGAGCTTCAACCCCGAAGCCGACACCCGCTTCTTCCGGGAGCACGGGCTGACCCTCGCCGGATCGGGCACGCCGTTCTTCATCGCCTTTCTGGCCGAGCAGCGCAAGACCCCCGACCAGCCCATATTCCCCAAGATGCGGGCGGCCATCGGCGGGGGCGCCCCCAAACCGGCCGGGCTCCACATGGAGGTCAAGAACGAGATGGGCGGTGTGGGGATCATCTCCAGCTACGGCCTCACCGAGTGCCCCATCGTCACCTACTGCTTCCTCGATGATCCCGACGACAAGCTGGCCAGCACCGAGGGTCGGATCCTGGACGACACCGACTGGAAGCTGATCGACGGAGAGCTGCTGCTGAAGGGCCCGACGCTGTGCCGGGGCTATCTGGACGAGGCGCTGAACGAGACCGCCTTCGACGATGACGGGTTCTTCTTCACCGGCGACTTGGCCGAGGTTGACGACGAGGGGTTCGTGACCATCGTCGGGCGCAAGAAGGATGTGATCATCCGCAAGGGAGAGAACATCTCGGCCAAAGAGGTGGAAGACGTGCTGTTCTCCCATCCCAGTGTGGCCGATGTGGCCGTCATCGGCCTGCCCGATGCGGTATCGGGAGAGCGGTGCTGCGCGGTGGTGGCGCCCATGGCCGGTCAGTCATTCGGCTTCGGCGAGATGGTCGAGCACTGCAAGGAAGTCGGGTTGATGAACCAGAAGATCCCGGAGCAACTCGAGATCGTCGACGAACTGCCCCGCAACCCAGTGGGCAAGGTGCTCAAAAAGGAGCTCCGGGAAACCTACGGAGGGTAACTGCCATGTCATCTGCACAGCCCAACATCTTGTTGATCGTGTCCGACGAGGAGCGCCGCAACCCGTGGCTGGACGGGGTGGTCGACATGCCCGCCCACGACCGACTGCGCCGCGACGGCCTGGACTTCAACCGCTACTACACCCACTCCTCGCCGTGCTCGCCTTCTCGGGCCAGCCTGTATACCGGCAGCTACCTGGCCGAGCACGGCGTGGTGGACAACGTGAGCTTCCCGGCCCATACCGCGCTCGATCCGGCCATTCCCACTGTGGGACGGCTGATGCGAGAGGTGGGCTACGAATCCGCCTACCTGGGCAAATACCACCTCACCCACGAGCCGATGCCCGACATGGAAGCCTTCGGCTATAGCGGCTGGCAGGGCGACGACCGCCACTACATCGGCGGACCGTGGACCGGCCGGCATTTCGACCCGGTGATCGCCGATCAGGCGGTGGACTGGCTGCGAACCCACGGTGCCGATCCCTCTGTCGGCCCGTGGTTCCTGACCGTGGCCTTGGTGAACCCCCACGACGTGATGTGGTACCCCCTCGATCATCCGTCATTCCAGGAGGAAAACCCCGATCTGATGGGCGTGTTCAACTTCCTCCATGAGCACATGCTGGGCGGCAAGGTGGACCTTGAACCGTTGGAGGAGATCTACCCCCGCTACTTCACCCAGTTGCCCGACAACTTTGACGACGACCTCCACACCAAGCCCGAGGTCCAGCGGGCCTGGCGCCATGTCCGCAACCGGGAGCACATGGTGGGCCACATGGCCCTCGACGATGTCGACTCCTGGCTTCGCCAACTGGACTACTACGCCTGGCTCCATGAGCTGCTCGACCACAGCATCACCTCGATTCTGGGGGCCCTCGACGACATCGGGGCCTACGACGACACCGTGGTCATCTACACCTCCGACCACGGCGACGCCTGCGGCTCGCACGGGCTGCGGGCCAAGCTGCCCTGTGTGTACGAGGAAGTCATGGGAGTGCCGCTCATCGTCAAAGCGCCCGGGCTCACCCCGCAGGGCGAGGCCACCGATGCGTTGGCCACCCACGTGGATCTGGCCGCCACCATCGCCGCTCTAGGCGGGGTGGACATCGACAGCTCGCCAACCCTGTCGGGCAAAGACCTCACCCCGTCGCTGGCCGACCCGTCGACCTCGGTGCGCGACTACGTGCTGTTCAGCCAAGACAGCGCCCAGTCGGAGCTGCTGCGCCACAGCCGCTATGCGGTGCGGGGCTTCTTCGACGGCGAGACCAAGTACGCCCGGTACTACGGCGTGGGCGGGGGGATCGACCGCACCGGCAATCTCGCTCCCGAGCCAAAGCTGTTCGACACGGATGCCGACTTCGACGATCACGACCACGAGTGGTACTCCCTAAACGACGATCCCCACGAGCTGGTCAACCTGGCCAACGACCGCTCTCGGCGCTCGGAGCTGCGTGACCTGTTCGGCCGTCTCCTGGAGTACGAAGCGGCTGAACTAGGCGGTTAGGTCCCTCTCGCGATCTTCTCCACCACCCGTGTAGGGTGGTCTGCCTGACGGTCGCTGGCCCCTTAATTCTTCCCACGCCGGTACTCCGGGGCTGGTCACACGCAGTGGCCGCGCTTGCCGCCACGGTCCTCGCGCCCATCGTCATAGCCTTGGGGCCGGGCGGGGCCGACCGGGCGGTTGTGGCGGTCTACGCCATCGCAGTGGTGGGCGTATTCGGGGTGAGCGCGGCCTACCACCGGTTTGACTGGACGCCTCGAATCAAGGCGGTGATCCGCCGCCTCGACCACTCGATGATCTTCGTGTTCATTGCCGCCACCTACACCCCGGTGGGCTTCTTCGCGCTGGAACCCGGTGCCGCCAAGCTGGTTCTGAGTGTGGTGTGGTCTGGCGCATTGCTGGGGGCAATCGGAAGGATCATGTGGCTCAACGCACCCCGGTGGGTGCTCATCGCCCCCTACCCGATTGTCGGCTGGGCCGCTCTTTTGGTCATCGGAGATGTCTGGCGGGGCATGGGAATCGCCGGTAGCACATTGCTATTCGTGGGTGGCGGCCTGTACACGCTGGGTGCGCTCATCTATGCCACCCACCGTCCCGACCCGTGGCCCCGTTGGTTCGGCTACCACGAGGTCTTCCATCTGCTAGTGGTGGCCGCCGTGGCCGTCCACTACGTGGCCATCGCCTTCTTCGCCCTTCCGCTGGCCTGAGCACGCCAAGGCAGGAGTTCGACCTGCAAGCCTTTCCCCCGAACCTGGGTCCCGAAGAACTCGACGACATCGCCAACACCTACCGAGGATTGTGGGAAGCCATACAGGCAGCTCACAGCACAGGCACCTGCACCAGGAAATTCATCCGCACCCAAGCTGATCGCTTGCGGAGCCTCGCCGACCGGGTTGGCACCCCTCCTACCGACGAGGCCATCCGTGCCGAGGCCGACGTGTTCGATCAAATGGCCCGCCGGGCCGCCCGTTCACCGAATACTGCGGCAGCCCGCTACATCCAGACGCAGTGCCATCGGCGTTTTGCCGCCGCGGTGATCATCGCCAATTACCGCCGCGGCGGTTAGCGGTTCGACTATTCGCGCTTCCAGCCGCCGGTTTGAATCTGCTGCCAGAATGCGGCGTCGCGCTCATCGGCGGGGCGGCCCACATGGGTCACCACGTCCACGTCGGGAGATTCGGCCCGCAGCGCGGCCGCGGTGCACTTCTCCGGCGGGCGGTGGGCGAAGGGGTCGAACCGATAGTGGCGCATGGCATTTTGGTGGGTGATCTTGGCCACTACGTCTTGGGGCAGTTCGCCCATCAGCTTGGCCACGTATTCGGGAGCCTGGGGCCAGGTGCCATCAGAGTGGGGGTAGTCCGACTCCCAGCACAGGTTGTCCACGTTGAACTCGTCCAGCAGCTTCACCCCGATGCGGTCGTTGATGAAACAGCACAGGATGTGGTTGCGGAACACGCCGGTGGGGCTGCCGTCGATGCCGAACTCGTGCTTGGTCCAGCCCGAGTGGCGGTCTTGCACGTGCTCGGCCCGCCACAGGAAGTAGGGGATCCAGCCGATGTCGCCCTCGGTGAGCGAGAACTTGAGGTCGGGGAAGCGATCCCAGAACTCGGCCCACACCAGCTCCACCAGCGTGGAGATGGTGAGCGCCGACGACAGGGTCATCGGCACGCTGGGGGGAGCGTCGGCCGAGGCCCCCATCGAGCGAGACGACGAACCCAGGTGGCAGCACAGCACGGTGCCCAAGTCGCTGCACGCCGCGAACAGCGGGTCCCATGCGCCGGAGTGGATCGACGGCATGCCCAGCATCGCCGGGTTCTCAGAGAAGGTCACTGCGTAGCATCCCTTGCTGGCCAGGCGCTTCACCTCGGCTACCGCCCGGTCGACGTCGAACAGGGGGAGGATGCCGCAGGGGATGAACCGGTCGGGATAGGTCCCCACCCACTCGTCGACGTGCCAGTCGTTGTAGGCCTTGATCATGATCTCGTTGAGATCGGGATCGGGCCCCTCGTTGAGCACCTGGCCGGAGAATCCGGTCCAGTTGGGGAAGTTCAGCCCGGCCAGCTGCCCGCCGGCGTTCATGTCCCGCACCCGCTCGTGGACGTCGTAGCAGCCAGGTCGCATCTCGTCGTAGCGGCTGGCGTCGATGTTGTAGTGCTCCCGGGGCTTGCCCGCTACCGCGTTCAACCCGAGGTTCCGACCGGGCAGCTTGCCGTAGTACCACTGCTCCCGCCCGTTCTCGTCGGTCACCACCTTGGGGGCGTGCTCCTTGTACTTCTCAGGCACGTGGCCCTCGAACATGTCCGCCGGCTCGGCGATGTGGTCGTCAACGCTGATCAGAATGAGGTCGTCGGGGTTCACTGTGTTCCTCTGTGGTGATTCGGGGGGTGCCTAGGGCTCAACGGTAATGGAGACGGCTTTGGCCATGCCTGCTTGGACGAGGGTCTGCACGGCATCCGCGGCCTGTTCCAGGGGGAAATGGTGGGTGTGGAGGCGCTCCACCGGCAGCGTCCCCGACTCGATGAGCCGCACCGCCTGCCGGTAGCTGTGGAAGTCCACTGTGCGCACTCCGACGACGGTCTGGTAGCGCATGGCCACGGCGTCGGAGGGGAAGCCATCCACCCCATGGCCCTTGAGGCCGGCCAAAACGATGGTGCCCCCCAATCGGGCCATGGACACCGCATCCACCACCGGCTGGGTGGCGTGCGGGGTGGTGTCCACCACAATGTCGGTCCCCCGGCCGTTGGTTTCGGCCAGCACCCGCTCCACCGCATTCTCCGACTCCACGTCGATGGTCACATCGGCCCCGAACTCCGCCGCCAAGGCCAGCTTGTGAGTGTCCTGCGAACCCAACCCGGTTACGAAGATCGCCGACGCCCCCGCGGCCGCCGCCGCGATCACGCACGCCAAGCCCCGCTGACCGGGGCCGAGCACGGTCACGGTGTCGCCGTAGCGCAGGTTGGGCGCCGACACCGCCCAGGCGAACCCCGCCCCCAGCGGGTTGTACAGCGCCGCAATGCGAGGCGGTATCGAACTGTCGATCTTGTGGGGGACTGACCCCGGCGCCAAATACATCATCTCGGCGTACCCGCCCCACAGCGCCGGAGCCCGACCAGTGGGAGTGAAGCCGTGGTTGCCCGGCGCCACCCGGCACATCTGCTGGTCGAGGCACGCCAGACAGCGACCGCACCCATAGGCCGCTTCAGCCACCACCCGGTCGCCCGGCTTCAGCCCCCAGCGAGCCGCATACCGCTCACCCACCTCTTCGATGATTCCGACTGGCTCATGCCCCGGAATCACCGGATAGTTCATCAGCGAACTGCCGGAGTACGTCTCAACGTCAGTACCGCAAATCCCGCACGCCTCAATCCGCAGCAGAGCGTCGTCTTCGCCCACCTGGGGCCGACCGAATTCCTGTATCTCCAACTGCTCCGGCCCCACTTGCACCACTGCCCGAACCGCGTCGCTCATGGCGATGATCCTACGATGCCCCTATGACGCTTCTTGACCTGACCATTGATGAAGTGCTGACCACCACTCGGGCGGTGCGGAAGCGCCTCGACCTGGATCGGCCCGTCGAGCGGGCCATGATCGAGGAGTGCCTGGAACTGGCGTTGCAGGCGCCGACCGGATCGAACCAGCAGCAGTGGCACTGGATCGTGCTCGACGAACCCGAGGTGATCGGCCAGGCGGCCGATGTCTACCGGGCCGCCATGGCCCAGTATTCGGCTGACATCGCCGCGGGGCGGGAGCACTACGAGCGCCAGACCGTGCGAGCCGATCAAATGTCGGAGTCGGTGGCATACCTGCGCGACAACATGCACCGGGTGCCGGCGCTGTTGATCCCGGTTCTGGTCGACAGGTTCGGGGTGCTGCGCAGCGACCGGGCCAAAACGTTCCACCACGCCAGCCAGTGGGGGTCGATCATCCCCTCGGTGTGGAGCTTCATGCTGGCCCTACGCAGCCGAGGTATGGGCAGCGCCTGGACCACCATCCACCTCCACCGCGAACAGGAGATGGCCGACCTGCTCGGCATTCCCTACGACACCCACATCCAAGCAGGCCTCTTTCCCATCGCCTACACCATCGGAACCGATTTCCGCCCCGCCCTCCGCCACCCCGCAGCCGAAGTAACCGCCTACAACCACTGGAACCCCGCCTGGGATTGAGGGTTAGCGCCAGGTGATTTGGGCGGGGAGGTCGCTGTAGGCGAGGTTGGCGGGGAGGGGCGGGTACTCGAAGCCCGCCACCGGAGTGAGGGCGGCGACCCGGTCGAGAAGGGTCTCGATGGCGGTGACTCCCTCCAAGCGGGCCAGGCTGGCGCCGGGGCAGACGTGGGCGCCGGCGCCGAAGGCAACGTGGTTCAAGGGGTCGGGGCGGTCGAGGCGGAAGTCCTCGGGGTCTTCGTATTGGGCCGCGTCGCGGTTGGCTGAGGCCAGGCCCACCTCCACCCAGTCGCCTTGTTGCATGTCCACCCCGCCCAAGTGGGTGTCCTTCAGGCATCGCCGGGCCACTCGGGGGGCGGGGGAGTCGTGGCGCAGCGACTCCTCCACGAACACCGGGATCAGCTCCCGGTCGGCCTCAAGGGCGGCCCAGGTGTCGGGCTCGACGATGAGCCGGTGCATGGAGTGGGCCAGCAGGCCGCGGGTGGTGTGTACCCCGCCCAGCACCATTGTCTGAAGCTGGTGGGCGATCACGGTGTCGCTGAGGGATTCGCCCTCGATCTCCGCATCCAGAAACACCTTGTAGGTGTGCGAGCTGGGCTCGTCAGCTTGTCGCTCTTGGGCCACCAAGTCTTTCAAGTAGCCGGTGATGGGCGGGCCGTCGGGGGCGTACTGCGGGCACACGGCCCGGAACATGACCGAGCCGTCCGACGACCACACCTTCAGCTTGTCGGCCCCGCCCTCGGGCAAGCCGATGATGTGGGCGATCACCTCGCAGGGGATGGGCACGGCGTAGTCGGCGTGCAGGTCCGAGACTTCGTCGTCCACCAGCGCGTCCAGCAGCCCCTCGCAGGTCTCTCGCACGAACGGCTGGATCCTCATGGTGCGGTGGGGTCCCAGCGCCGAGTTGTACAGCCTGCGGATCTGCCCGTGGACCGGCTCGTCGATCTCGGGGAGAAACAGCTGCTCCTCGGGCACTTCCTCCACGCCGGTGAGCCCGGTGCCCGGCGTCATGTCGGAGCCGTAAGTGTCCACTGCGTACAGCAGCTCGTCGGCCTCTTGGCGGCGAGTCAGGTAGTAGCCCAGTGGGGTCTTGGCCACCGGTCCTTGCTGACGAAGCTCGGCTAGCAGGTCGAAGGGCAGACCCGTCTCGAAGTACTCGGGATTATGGGGGTCGAAGGCAGGCAGGGTGTCGGTCATAGCTCCGTCGTTCCCTACTCCTCGAACGATTCCCGCCAGGGGCCGGCCAGGTGCCCGCCGTCGATCACGAACTGGGCGCCGGTGATGTAGCTGGCCTCGTCGCTGGCCAGGAACAGGGCCAGCGAGGCGATCTCGTCGGGCTCGCCCATGCGCTTGATGGGCTGCATGTCCATGAGCCGGTTGAGCCGGGCCAGGGTCTCGGGCGGGGCCTCCTGCACCATGGGGCTGTTGATCACCCCGGGGTGGATGGAGTTGACCCGCACCCCCAGCGGACCGAGCTCGATAGCGGCTGAGCGGGTCATGCCGGTGACCGCGAACTTGGTGCCGGAGTAGCTGGTCATGCCCAACACGCCCACGATGCCGTCGATGGACGAGATGTTTACGATGGCCCCGCTGCCGGTGGCCACCAGCGCCGCCTTGGCCGCCCGCATCCCCAGATACACACCGTGGAGGTTGATGTCGGTCATCTCGTGGTGGGTCTTGAGATCGAGCCCCTCCAGCGTGCCGAACGCCCCGATGCCGGCGTTGTTCACCAGAATGTCGAGCTTGCCGAACCGCTCCACGGTGGCGGCCACCGCCGCGTCCCAGTCGTCCTCCCGGGTCACGTCGAGCTTTTGGTAGAAGGTGTCAGGGCCCAACTCGGCGGCCAGCTGCTCGCCCAGCACGTCCCGCAGGTCGGTGATGGCCACCTTGGCCCCTTCGGCGACGAATCGGCGGGCCTCCGCCTCGCCTTGGCCCCGAGCGCTGCCAGAAATGAGCGCAACCTTGCCTTCCAGTCTTCCTGTCATTCGCTTTGCCCCTTGTCGATTTAGGTGGTTTCTGGTTGCGCTCCGACTGCGATTCAGTCCGCTGGCAGTGATGCCACCTCGTAGGCGTCTTCGTCGATGGCGGCGGTCTGGTCTTTGAAGGTGGTCATGTTGTGGGGCCACTGGGTAACGATGCGGCCGCTGGGGCTGCGGTAGTAGCCGTTGCAGCTGGCATTCCAGGGCCTGATCTCCGAGATTCCCTCCTGCACCCACTCGTTGTAGCGGTCCATGGGCTCGGACTTTACGTCCACCCAGGCCAAACGCTGTTCGGCTAGGCGCTGGATGTGGGCCAGGGCGTAGTCCACCTGGTACTCGATCATGGTGATGATCGAGCCGTTGTTGGTGTTGGGGCCGTACAGCATGAACATGTTGGGGAACCCGGCGGTGGTGATGCCCATGTAGGCGGTAGCGCCGTCGTTCCAGGCGTCTTCAATGTCCAAGCCTCCCCGGCCGGTCACCTCGATGGCCGAGAGGTACTTGGTGGTGGAGAACCCGGTGGCCAGCACCATGGTGTCCATCACCCGCTCGGTGCCGTCCACGGTGAGCACCCCCTTGGGGGTGATGCGCTCGATGGCGTCGGTCACCAGCTCCACGTTGGAGCGGTTGTAGGTGGTGAAGTACTCGTTGTGGAACAGCGGGCGCTTGCAGCCCCACATGTGGGTGGGGGTGAGCTTGGCCCGCAATTCGGGATCGGTCACCGCCTCGAGGGCTCGGCGGCCGATGTCCTCCATCTCGGCCTGCCTCACCGGGTCTTTGAAGGCCATGCCGGTGTCCACCTGCTCGAACAGCTCGTCGCGGCGGGCCATCACGATGCTGGGATCGGCCTGGCGGGCGGACATCTCCTCGGCGGTGTAGGGATCATCCTCTTTGGGCAGCACCCAGTTGGCGGTGCGCTGGAACACGTGGAGCTGGCCCACCTCGAGGGCGACCTCGGGGACGAGCTGCACTGCGCTGGCCGCTGAGCCGATCACGCCGACGGTCTCGCCGGTGAGGTCGTGATCCCAATCCCACCGGGCCGAGTGAATGGTCTTGCCCTCGAAGTCACCCAAGCCCTCGATGTCGGGCAGGGGCACGTCGTTGAACATGCCCAGTGCGCTGATCACCACGTCAGCGGTGACCTCGGCGCCCGACTCGGTGGTCAGCGTCCAAGTGGCGCTGTCGTCGTCCCAACGGGCCGATGTCACGGCGTCGTTGAACCGGCAATGGGGGAGCACCCCGTACTTCTCGGCACAGTGCTCCATGTAGCTCAGGATCTCGGGCTGACGGGCATAGGGCCGGGTCCAGGTGGTGTTCACTTCGAAGGAGAACGAGTAGAGCTCCGACTGGATGTCACAGGCGCAGCCGGGGTAGCGGTTGTGATACCAGGTACCGCCCACGCCGCTGCCTTTCTCCAGCACGGTGAAGTTCTCGAACCCCGACTGGCGGAGCCGGATGGCGGCGCACAAGCCGCCCGGTCCGGCGCCGATGATGGCGATTCGCAGGTCCCGGTCCCCGTTGCCGCTGATTGCCTCTGCTTGCTGCGTGCTCATGTCTACCTCTCTGAGTGGCTCGGAAAACGCTACCCTCGTGGCCGCTGCCATTAGAAAACGGAGAGACCTTAAGGTTCTTTGACGGGCCTGTGAATTATGCTGTGAGGCTGTTGTTCAAGGTGCCAATGAGTAAAGTCCATAAGGTGCTATTCGAGAACGAGAACTCATGACGCAGGTCGAAACCGAGGTAGAGCCCAACGCTACGCCGCTGAGTCTGCTCGACGAGCTCGTCTTGACGCTCTTGAATGAGGAGAGCGGTTACTTCCGCCAGGTGCCGGGCTGGACTCTGAACTGCGCCGTTGTCGGGGCCGCGCTCGCCGAGCTGTCGTTCCTCTTTCGCATTGACACCGATATGGAATCTCTGATCCTTCTGGACTCGAAGGTGACGGGCGACCCCTGTCTCGACCATATCCTGGCCGAAATTGCCTTGGAGCCGGGGAAGCACAACGCTCAGTACTGGATCGAGCGGCTCGCTCCCAAAGCGGAGTCGATCATCGATATGACCTTGGACCGCTTGGTCGACCTGAGAATACTCCAGCACCACGATGGCGATTTCTGGTCGCTGGCTCATGGGGCATGGATGTCGGGATTCCACACCAGCTCCGAAGTGGGCACTGCTGTCGAGTTCGTGAAAACCCGGATCAGCAAGGCCATTTTCAACAACGAGATCCCAGGACCCAGAGACATCATCATCATCTGCCTCATCGACACCTGCGATGTCTTGCGCTACATCTTCGAGCTCGATGAGGAGGCAGAGCAGCGGGTCGATCAAATCCGCAAGATGGACCTGATCGGTCGCTCCATCGCCGATGCCGTCAGCGAGAACATCGCCGTGTCGTTGTTCCAACGAACCTCCCTGACCAGGGCGATTCCCCGGCTCAAGCTGCGCAAGGTGATGCGCAGCAAGCATCTTCGCCGCGGCAACGTGCCCGCGCTCATGGCGGAGCTTCACGAGGAGTACGGCCCGGTATTCGAGCTCAGGGCACCCTTCCAGGAGCGCATGATCATTCTGGCAGGGCCCGAGACAAATCACTGGGTACACCGGCATGGCCGCATGCACCTGCGGGCCAGAGACTATCTAGAGGACTTTGAGAAGGTCTACGGCGGGGTAGGGCTGTTGCCGGCCCTCGATGGCGCCGATCACTTCCGGTATCGGAAGTCCATTCAGCCGGGCTATGCCCGCGGGAGGCTGGAAGCTCAGCTCGACTTAGTCTTCTCCAAGGCACGGGAGAACCTGGCGACTTGGAACGTGGGAGAAGCGGACATCGCGGTAACCATGTGCCGGAACTTGGTCAACTCGGAGTTGTCGCCGCTGACTATAGGCGTTGACTCGCAAGACATTGCCGACGACATGCACAAGTTCAAGGAGCGGGCGCTCAAGACGCACCTCGCCAAGACCCTCCCCAAGTTCATGCTGCGCACCCCCTCTATGAGGCGCCGGGCGAAGCTCATCGACGACGTGGTGGATCGGGTCTTGCGCGTCCACACGCCCGCCCAGCGTGCGGGATGTCCTAGGGATCTTGCCGATGAGCTGCTGAACATGCACGCCAGTGATCGTCAGTTCCTCCCGGAGTCAAACCTGCGATTCGTGCTATCGGCGCCTTTGATTGCCAGCATGTACGTAGGCGACCAACTCTCCTTCATCGCCTACGCCATGCTGACGCAGCCGGAGTACCACGAGAAGATCCGCGAAGAGGCCGATGCCCTGTTCGCCAATGGCGATCCCGACCGCGAGACGCTCACCGGTCCGGCGATCGACGTCACTCGCCGCTTCATCATGGAATGTCTGCGCATGTACCCCATCGTCCCGATGTCGGTTCGCAACGTGATGAACCAGTGCGTGGTCGAGGGATACGAACTGCCCGAGGGGGCCCGGGTCGTCATCGCCCAGACGGCCACGCACTATATGAGCGACCACTTTCCCGATCCTTTCACGTTCGACATCGACCGTTACGATGCGCCGCGCAAGGAGCACATTGGCTCTGCATATGCCCCTTACGGGCTGGGCACGCACACGTGCCTCGGCATCCGGTGGACGGAACTTCAGCTGGCGATCAACCTGCTGATGATGGTGCATTACTACAAGCTGGAGATCGCCCCCAAGGGGTACCGACTCAAGATCAGCCCATTCCCGTCGATGTCCCCGAACAAGAAGCTGAAGTTCCTAGTCGCCGAGAAGCGCCACGAACTGCCCGTCTGAGCCGCTAGCGCCTCGCCTTTTTGAGCCTCGCCTTTTTGAATCGCCAGCCGTACATGATGCTCCCGTAGTAGTTGAAGGAACGTCGCGCCGCGGGGTCGTCGAAGGGATAATCCGCTCCCATCTGCCTTGCCGCGGCGAGTCCGGTGATGAAGCAGGTTTCCTGGCTGTTGATCAG